>NZ_BAABHO010000034.1:0-67140 GCF_039542135.1 Actinomycetospora chlora | reverse complement strand
GGCGGGCTCTGCGGCGGGGCCGGATGGCCGCTGCGCGCGGCCGGTGCCCCCGGCGAGCGGGCGGGAGGGCCGGGCGGCGCGCCGCGGTCGCGCCGGGCCCGGTCGGCACCGGGGGGACGTGCGTCCCCGCGGTCCCTGCGCCGCTCGTCGTCCACCGATCGCCTCCCGGTGCCGGGTGGTTGTCCGGGGGGCCGACCGGCCGGCCGGCCCGTCAGGGTGAGGCGGTCCGGCGTCGCCGGCGGCCTCCTCCCGACGCGTCGTCGGTCCCCAGGACGTAAGACTGTACGAGGTGGTTCCACCGGCACGACCGGCAGACCTCCACGACGTGCACGGTGAACTCGCTGATCGCATCGGCCAGACGGCTGATCTCGTCGGCAGATCGGGCGGATCCGGCCGCTGCGCCCAGTCGCTCACCGAAGATCCATCGTACGTCGACCAGCGGCTCGCGGTGGCACACCGGGCACTCCCGCGCCGTCGTCCGGCCGTGGTAGGCGGCGGCCTGGAGCAGGTAGGTCCCGGCGTCGCAGGCGTCGGCGGTGGTCACGCGCCCCGCCGCGAGGTCGGCGAGCGCCGCGCGGCGTTGCAGCGCGTAGTCGACCACCTGACGGACCTCCGGCACGTCCCCGAGCCTAACCGGGCCCGCGCCGCACGTCCCCCGCTCGTGGCCCGGCCGGGGCCTCGGGAACGCCGGCGCGGTGTGACGTGATCGTCGTCGGCGTTCCGCGGATGTATCGGTCCGATATGGTCGCGTGAGAGGTCGGTCGGCACGGAGGACGGGAGGTGGCCGTTGCTCGAGCTCGCGGTGCTCGGCCTGCTTCACGAGACGCCGATGCACGGCTACCAGCTGCGCAAGCAGCTGCACGCCCGCCTCGGCACGTTCCGGGCCTTCTCGTGGGGGTCGCTGTACCCGACGCTGCGCCGGCTCCAGCGGGCCGGGCTGATCGCGGAGACCACCGACGCGCCGGCCGACGAGGCCGCCGAGGAGGGCGCCGACACCGGCGCGTCCGCGCGGGCGCGACCGTCGTCGCGGGGCTCGTGGGGCGCGAAGACCCGTCGGGGTCGTCGCGTCTTCGAGCTCACCGCCGAGGGCAAGGACCGCTTCGACGAGCTCGTCGCGGAGGCCGGTCCCCAGACCTGGGACGACGAGGCGTTCGGCATCCACCTGGCCTTCTTCTCGCGGACGCCGGTCGAGGTGCGGATGCGCATCCTCGAGGGCCGGCGCCGGCGCGTGGAGGAGCGTCGCGAGGGTCTGCGCTCGACGCTGTCGCGCACCACCGAGCAGATCGACCACTACACGCGGGAGCTGCACCGCATCGGGCTCGAGTCCACCGAGCGCGAGGTGCGCTGGCTCAACGAGCTGATCGCGGCCGAGCAGCGGGAGACACGCAGCAGCGGCCCCGACGACAGCCCTCCCGACACCACTCCCGAGGCCTGAGCCCCCAGGTCCGTCCCCCCGACATCCCCGAGAAAGAGACAAGAGGAGAACTGCCAATGGGTTCGGTCCGAGTGGCGATCGTGGGCGTGGGCAACTGCGCCGCGTCGCTCGTGCAGGGCGTGCAGTACTACGCCGACGCCGACCCGGCCCAGCGGGTGCCGGGTCTGATGCACGTCGACTTCGGTGGGTACCACGTCCGCGACCTCGAGTTCGTGGCCGCGTTCGACGTCGACGCGAAGAAGGTCGGGCAGGACCTGGCCGACGCCATCGCCGCGTCCGAGAACAACACCATCCGGATCGCCGACGTGCCGCCCACCGGCGTCACCGTGCAGCGCGGCCCGACGATGGACGGTCTCGGCCGCTACTACCGCGAGACGATCACCGAGGCCGACGGCGAGCCCGTCGACGTGGTCGCCGCGCTGCGCGAGGCCCGCGCCGACGTCCTCGTCTCCTACCTGCCCGTGGGCAGCGAGGAGGCCGACAAGTTCTACGCCCAGTGCGCGATCGACGCGGGCGTCGCGTTCGTCAACGCCCTGCCGGTCTTCATCGCCTCCGACCCCGAGTGGGCGCAGAAGTTCACCGACGCGGGCGTCCCGATCGTCGGCGACGACATCAAGTCGCAGGTCGGCGCGACGATCACCCACCGCGTGCTCGCCAAGCTCTTCGAGGACCGCGGCGTCCACCTCGACCGCACGATGCAGCTCAACGTCGGCGGCAACATGGACTTCCGCAACATGCTCGAGCGCGAGCGCCTGGAGTCCAAGAAGACGTCGAAGACCAACTCGGTGACGTCGCAGATCGACCGCGACATGGGTGCGGGCAACATCCACATCGGCCCGTCCGACCACGTCGCGTGGCTGGACGACCGCAAGTGGGCCTACGTCCGGCTCGAGGGCCGCGCGTTCGGCGACGTGCCCCTCTCGCTGGAGTACAAGCTGGAGGTCTGGGACTCGCCCAACTCCGCCGGCATCGTCATCGACGCCGTGCGCGCCGCGAAGATCGCGATGGACCGCGGCATCGGCGGCCCGCTGCTCGCGCCGTCGTCGTACTTCATGAAGTCGCCGCCCGAGCAGTACCGCGACTCCGTGGCCTACGACCGCGTCGAGGAGTTCATCGCCGGCGAGCGCGGCCCGGCCTGACGGTCCGCCGTACGGCGCGCCTGTTCCGAGCGAGGGGCACCCTTGCCCGGCTAGATGGGCGAGGGGCGCCCCCGGACGGAAATCCGGGCGCACTCCGCAATCTCGACGAGGGGCTTCCTCGGTCGTATCTGACCGAGGGAGCCCCTCGCTCGTTCCGACGTCGGGCCCCGGGCGCTCAGGCGGACGCCGGTCGGCTCGTCCACGCACGAGCGTGCTCCACGGCTCTGCGCAGCTTGCGTCGCAGGCCCGCGGGGTCCTCGCGGACCTCCCTCGGGGTGATCGTGACGACGAGGTGGCCCTCGGCGGCGAGCTCGCCCTGTCGGGGCATGGTCGCGTCGTACGTCGCGAGGTCGGCGTGGTGGGCGAACGAGTGCAGCTCGAACACCAGCGGCAGACCCTCGACGAGCCCGTCGGCCTCGGCGAGGAACGACCCGTCGCCGCGCCGGAGGCGGACGTTCCAGCGAACGGGCGGGAAGTCCTCCATGTCCGCGACCAGTTCCCGGAGCCACGCCTCCGCCGTCGAGCGGATGCCGTCCTCGAGCTCGGCGATGACGATCCGGACGAGTGCCGTCCCGCGCCCGGAGCCGGCCTCGATCTCGGCGCGGAGCGCCGCGACGATCACCATGCGCCGCTGGACCGCCTCGCAGAGCAGGGCGCGGACCTCGTCGATCCGGCTCAGACGTCGTGCGCCGTCGAGCAGGGCGCGGTGGAGCACCGCGCAGCGGATCCCGCCCAGCACCCGCGACGTCGGGAGCCGCCTCGTGCGTTCGACGAGCAGGAAGCCCTCGGACTTCCGGCGACTGCGGTGGTCGAGGAGGACGTGCACCTCGTCGTGGTCGGGCACGCGCTCGAGCCCGTGGAGCCGGCAGGCGGCGAGGCCGGTGACGAGCGCGTCGTCGCCGGTCACGAGGAGCGCCGCGACGAGCCGCTGGTGTCGGGTCAGGGTGCCGCGGGTCAGCGCCACGAGCCCGCTCAGCGGATGCCACCACGGGCCGCCGACCTTGCGGCAGCGGAAGGCGATCGTGCTCGGCGGGACGCCGAGCGCGCGGAGATCACGGTCAAGGATGAGGCCGGCCGGGGCCGCGGCCACGACCGCGTCCCCGTCGACCCGTGAACGACGGGGCATGCCTGGTTCGACGCAGCAGGTCGGCGAACGGCTCCCGTTCCGAACGAGGGCGCCCCTCGCTCGGAACTAGGGGACCTCGAGCGCCCGTCGCGTTCTGGTGGAGGGCGCCCCTCGCTCGTCTATCCGAGCGAGGGTGCCCCTCGCTCGGCAAGGGGCCGCCGGGGCGGCTCAGCGGACGATGTTGACCAGGCGGCCGGGGACGACGATGACCTTGCGGGGCTCCGCGCCGGCGAGGAGCTCGACCACCTTGGGGTCGGCGAGCGCGGCCGCACGGACCTCGTCCTCGGTCGCGCTCGCCGGCACCGTGATGCGCGAGCGCACCTTCCCGTTGACCTGGATGGGGTACTCGACGGTGTCCTCGACGAGCAGCTCCGGGTCGGCGACGGGGAACGGCTCGTAGGCCAGCGTGCTCGGGTGGCCCAGGCGCGACCACAGCTCCTCGGCCAGGTGCGGGCACAGCGGCGCGAGCAGCAGGACCAGCGGCTCCACGACCGAGCGCGGGGTGCCGCCGGCCGGGTAGGCCTTGGTCAGGTGGTTGGCCAGCTCGATGAGCTTCGCGACCGCGGTGTTGTAGTGCATCGCCGGCAGGTCCGTGCGCACGCCGTCGATCGCGCGGTGCAGCGCGGTGAGGGTGTCGCGGTCCGGCTCGGCGTCGGAGACCCGCAGGTCACCGGTCTGCTCGTCGATCACCAGGCGCCAGACCCGCTGCAGGAAGCGGTGCGACCCGACGACGTCGCGCGTCGACCAGGGCCGCGACGCGTCCATCGGGCCCGTCGACATCTCGTAGAGCCGGAAGGTGTCCGCACCGTAGGCCGCGCACATCTCGTCGGGCGTCACCACGTTGCGCAGCGACTTGCCCATCTTCCCGTACTCCTGGCGCACGGGCTCGCCGTTCCACGTGAATCCCGTGGCCGACGAGGCGTCCTCGACGACCTCCTCGGCCGGCACGTACACGCCGCGGCCGTCGGTGTAGGCCCAGGCCTGCACGTAGCCCTGGTTGAACAGCCGGCGGAACGGCTCGGACGACGAGACGTAGCCCAGGTCGAACAGCACCTTGTGCCAGAAGCGCGCGTACAGCAGGTGCAGCACCGCGTGCTCGACGCCGCCGACGTAGAGGTCGACGCCCCCGGGGTCGCCCGGCGACTGCGGGCCCAGCCAGTAGCGCTCGATCTCGGGGTCGACGAAGCGCTCGGCGTCGTGCGGGTCGAGGTAGCGCAGGTGGTACCAGCACGAACCCGCCCACTGCGGCATCGTGTTGGTCTCGCGGACGTACGGCGCGTACCCGTGCTCGGGGTCCGAGACCAGGTCGGCGTCGAACCGGACCCACTCCGTGGCGCGCGCCAGCGGCGACTCGGGCGCGCTGTCCGCGTCGTCCGGGGCGTAGGTGCGCGGCGCGTAGTCCTCGACGTCGGGCAGCAGCACCGGCAGGTCGGCGTCCGGCAGGGCCCGCGGGATCGACGGGCCGCCGTCGGTCTCGCCGTCGGCCACGTAGGCGACGGGGAACGGCTCGCCCCAGTAGCGCTGGCGGGAGAACAGCCAGTCGCGCAGCTTGTACTGCACCACCGGCTCGCCGGCGCCCTTCCCGGCGAGCCAGGCGGTGATCGCGGCCTTGGCCGGCTCGACCTCGAGCCCGTCGAGGCTGATCTCGTCGTTGGCCGAGTTGATCGCCGGCCCGGCCCCGACGTAGGCCTCGCCGTCGAAGTCCGCGGGCGGCTGCACCGTGCGCCGGATCGGCAGGCCGAAGACCGTCGCGAAGTCCCAGTCGCGCTGGTCCTGGCCCGGGACGGCCATGATCGCGCCGGTGCCGTAGCCCATGAGGACGTAGTCGGCGACGAAGACGGGCAGCGCCTCGCCGTTGACCGGGTTGGTCGCCCACGCCCCGGTGAACACGCCGGTCTTGTCGCGGGCCTCCTGGCGCTCGAGGTCCGAGCGCTGGGCCACCACCCGCCGGTAGTCCGCCACGGCCTCGGCCGGGGTGCCTGCGCCGCCGGTCCAGCGGCCGTCCAACTGCTCACCGGTGGGCGGCGACGGCCACGCCTCCGGCGTCAGCGCGTCGACCAGCGGGTGCTCGGGGGCGAGCACCACGTAGGTCGCGCCGAACAGCGTGTCCGGGCGGGTGGTGAACACCTCGATCGGGCCCGCGGCCGTGGCGAAGCGGACCTGCGCCCCCTGCGAGCGCCCGATCCAGTTGCGCTGCATCGTCTTGACCGAGTCCGGCCACTGGACGCCGTCGAGGTCGTCGGCCAGGCGGTCGGCGTAGGCGGTGATCCGCATCATCCACTGGCGCAGGTTGCGCCGGAAGACGGGGAAGTTGCCGCGCTCGGAGCGCCCGTCGGCGGTGACCTCCTCGTTGGACAGCACCGTGCCCAGCGCCGGGCACCAGTTGACCGGCGCGTCGGCCAGGTAGGCCAGCCGGTGGTCGTCGAGGACGCGGTCCTGCTCCGGGCGCGACAGCGCGCTCCAGTCCCGGCCGTCGGGCAGCGCGCGGATGCCGGCCTCGAGCTCCTGCTCCAGCTCGGGGATCGGGCGGGCGCGGCCGGCCTCGGTGTCGTACCAGGAGTCGTGGATCTGCAGGAAGATCCACTGGGTCCACCGGTAGAACTCGATGTCGGTGGTGGAGACCGAGCGGTGCCGGTCGTGCGCGAGCCCGAGCTGGCGGATCTGGGCGCGGTAGCGCGCGATGTTCGCCTCGGTGGTGGTGCGCGGGTGCGTGCCCGTCTGCACCGCGTACTGCTCGGCGGGCAGGCCGAACGCGTCGAAGCCCATCGTGTGCAGCACCCGACGGCCCGTCATGCGCAGGAAGCGGCCCAGGACGTCGGTGCCGATGAACCCCAGCGGGTGGCCGACGTGCAGGCCCGCGCCCGAGGGGTACGGGAACATGTCCATCAGGTAGAACTTCTCGCCCGCCGGCGCCGGGTCGCCCGGGGACGGGTTGGCCACCGCGAAGGTGTCCGCCGCCTCCCAGTGGTCCTGCCACCGGGCCTCGATCTCGTTCGCGAGCGCCGCGGTGTAGCGGTGCGGGGGCACACCGCTCACGCTCTCGGCGCGGCTGGCCACCTCGGGCTCGGCGGTCACGACGTCCTCCTGCACTCGACCTGGGGTCCTCCCGCGGGGGCTCACGCCCGCCCGGCGGCCCGCGTGCCGCACCCACCGGGGGCACCGCGGATCCCGCGAGGACGGCGTCGAGCCTACTCTGGGGGCGTGATCGTCCCGGCCCTGGTCCTGGCGGTGGCGGCGCTCGTCGTGGGCGGCGCCGGTGTCCTCGCGCTGCGCCACCGGCTGCCGCGCAACCGCGTCCTCGGCGTGCGCACGGTGTGGACGATGGGCACCGTCGACGCCTTCCGTCGCGCCAACCGCGCCGCGGCCCCGGCGTTCGTCGGCGCCGGTGTGGCCGGCCTCGCGGGCGCCGCGGCCGCCGCCGTCGCGGCCACCACCGCGGCCGGCGTGGTCATGCTCGTGCTCGGCGCGCTCGCGCTGTTCGCCCTGCTCGGCGCGGGCGCGGTCGTCGGGGCCCGGTTCGCGGCCGTCGAGGAGGCGCAGGAGACGGCGCTGGCGCGGCAGCCCGCGGGCCCGTGCACGGCCGGCGAGCCCGCACCGGCGTGCGACACCGCGCCGGGGCCGTGCGCGGGGTCGTGCGCGCTCTGCCCGCGCGGCCCCGCGGCCGCGGAGGCCTGACGCTCAGACGGTCCCGCGGATCCGCAGGATCACGCGCTCGCGGGCGGGCCGGCCCAGCAGGCGCCCGACGCGCCCGGCCGCGCCGAGGAGCCCGACGAGGCGCCACTGCAGGCCGTACTTCGCGGCGAGCGCGCGGCGCGGACGCGCCTGCGACCCCAGGTCGTGGACGACCTCCCCGCGGCCCTCGGCCTCGGGGGCGTCCGGGGACACCCGGCCCTGCCGGTCGCAGGCCCGCAGCACCACCCGCGGCTCGCGACGCAGCCGCTTGACCTTGCCGCTGCCGTCGCCGGTGATGACGACGAGCGCATCACCGTCCCGCGCGACCCACACCGGCGTCGCGACGCCCTCGCCGCTGCGGCGGAACGTGGTCAGGGAGACGAACTCCTCGTCCCCGAGGGTGAGCAGGTCCGTGGTCGGCACGCGGTCACCCCACCAGACGACCGGCCGGCGTGCCCGGCGACCGACCGCGGGCGTCGGCCGTGGGCGCCTCCGGTGCGGCGGCCGGGCTCGCCCCCGCGGCCCGGCGGGCCGACTCCAGCAGCATCGCCCAGGAGACGACGGCCGGACGGCGCTTGAGCAGGACCCGCCGCTCGCGCTCGGTCATGCCGCCCCACACCCCGAACTCCACGCGGTTGTCCAGGGCGTGGGCCAGGCACTCGGTGCGCACCGGGCACCGGCGGCAGATCTCCCGCACGTCGCGCTGCCGGGCCCCCGGGACGAACAGGGCCTCCGGGTCGTCGTGGCGGCAGCGCGCGGCGTGCCGCCAGTCCGACGTCGCGTTCTCCGACCCCGGCACCCGCTCGACCACGTGACTCCCACCCTCGATCCGTCCTCGCTCCCACGGGGTCGGACCGGCCCGGGGCCGCGATCGGTCCGTCGCCGCGCGGATTCGTGCCGGGAGCCGGGATGGCAGGCTCGTGACCGTGGCCTCCCCGCGCACGGTCGTCGAGCAGACCCTCGACGCGTTCGCCGAGCACGGCGACCGCGTGGCCGTCCGGCTCGACGCCGGCGGCGAGCCGGTCGACTGGACCTACCGCGACCTGCGGGACCGCGTGTGGCGCGAGGCCCGGCGCCTCGAGGGCCTCGGGGCAGGACCCGGCGACACCGTGGCCGTGGTGACCGGCGACGACCCGCTGACCTTCGTGCTGCGCTGGGCCGTGAACGTCGTCGGCGCGACGTGGGTGAACGTCGCCGACGGGTACGCCGCCGACACCCTGGGGCGGATCCTCGACACGCTCGGCGTCGACCTCGTCCTCACCGACACCGGCCGGTCCGCGCTGTGCCGCGACGCCGTCGGAGCACGGTCGGTGGCGCTCGCGGACGTCGAGGAGCTCGCCGCGCCGGCGGACGCGACGCCGCTGCCGGTGCGGATCGGGCCGGGCGACCTGGCGTCGATCTCGCTCACCAGCGGCAGCACCGGGACGCCGAAGGGCGTGCCCCGTCGGGCGGCGCCGCCGTCGCCGCCCGACGCCCTCGCGGAGTGGCGCGACGTGGTGCACCTGCTGTGCACCCCGGTCGCGCACGTCGGCGGGACCGCCGCCACCGTCGTGCTCCGCGCGGGCGGCCGCGTCGTCCTCCAGCCCGGGTTCGACGCGGCGCGCGTGCTCGCCGCGGTCGAGCGGGAGCGGGCGACGCTGCTGATGCCACTGTTCCCCCGCCAGCTCGTCGCCCTGCTCGACCACCCGGACCTGCCGCGCACGGACACCGCGAGCCTGCGCAGCCTCCGGCTCGGCGGGTCGCCGGCGTCCGCGACGCGCATCGGGGAGGCGGTCGAGCGTTTCGGCCCGATCGTCAGCCAGGTCTACGGGACGATCGAGGCGACCAACATCGCCACGATCAGCGCCGAGGAGCTCGCCCGCCCGGAGCTGCGCGGCACGGTCGGCCGGGCGGCGCCGGGGGTCGAGCTCTCGCTGCGCGACGCGGACGACGCGGAGGTCCCGGTCGGCGAGGTGGGCGAGATCTGGGTGCGCGGCCCGGCCGTCATGCCCGGCTACGTCGGCGCCCCCGACGACACCGCGGCGGTCCTGCGCGACGGCTGGCTGTGGACCGGTGACCTCGGCCGCCTCGACGGGGCCGGCTACCTCACCCTCGTGGGCCGGACGAAGGAGCTCATCTACGGCGAGCGGGCCCGCATCCACCCGCCCGACATCGAGGAGGTCCTCGCGGAGCACCCCGCGGTGGCCTCCGCGGCGGTGTTCGCCACCAGGGACCGCGACGGCGTCGAGGCGGCCGCCGCGGCCGTCGTCCCGCGCCGCGGCCGCGCCCCGAGCGCAGCCGAGCTCGTCGACTGGGTCGCCGCCCGTCGCGGGTCGCGCGTCGCGCCCAGCGTGGTCCACCTCGTGGACGACCTGCCGACCCTGGTCGGCGGCAAGGTCGACCGCCGCGCGCTGCGGGAGCGCTACTCGCCCTGAGTCGCGGGCACGCCGGCCACACGGAGCTCCGCGACGAGGTCGGCGAGCTCGACGAGGAGCGCGACGTCCTGCTCGGCCGCGGGGTCCCGGCGGTCCACGGCTGCCCAGACGCTCTCGCCGTGCCGCCCGGCGTACCGCTCGAGCGCGGCCTCCAGCAGCTCGACCGCCGCGCGCGACGCGGCCGCGGCGCCGGTGTCCTCGTAGAGCCGCAGGTGGTGCAGGCAGTCGAAGCACTCGCCCTTGCGCCGCTGCAGCCGGAAGTCGACCGGCTCCCGCGCCTCGTCGGCGGGCCGGCGCAGCTCGGGGAACGCCTCGAGGCCGGTGGTCCAAAGGGGTTCGAGCCGCTCGAGGTCCCGGCGCTGCGTCCGCGCGGCGCGGCGGGCCGCCCACCGGCTCGCCACCAGCGGGTAGCTCAGGCCGACCGCCCAGCAGGTCCCCGCGACGATCTCGCCGGTCACCAGCAGCGGGAGCAGCGACCCGCGCACCGCGTGCCCCGCGATCACCGCCTGGATCCCGGTGACGAGCCCGACCGTCACCACCACGCCCATGGCGAGGATCCCGACGGCCGCGATCCGCATCCCGAGGCGCAGGCGCGGCGGCGTCCCCGGCCGCGCGGTGAACGGGAAGACCCACAGCCCGACCCAGAAGATCACCACCACGCGGTACAGGGAGTTGAGCAGGGCGGACGTGGCCCCGGCCGGGTGGCCGTACTCCGCGCCGCCGCCCGCGATGCCGATCGGGACGCCGGCGGCGACGGTGACGAGGCTCAGCACGACGGTGAGCGCGGCGAGGACGACGCCGGAGCCGATGACGAGGACGACCACCCGGTCGCCCGGGGAGCGACCCTCCAGCCCGAGCCGGAAGCAGGCGAGCGCCACGACCGGGACGGTGACCGCGATGTCGCCGAGGATCGCCGCAGGGGTCGCGGGCAGCACGCCGGCGCGGAAGAGCGCCGAGACGATCTGCGGGCCGAGCGTGCCGAGGACGAACACCAGCAGGGCGACGTGCGCGAACCCGTTGATGCGCCGCCGCAGCTTGTAGCCCTGCCAGACGATCGCGTAGACCGCGATCACCACGAGGGCCTCGGTGGCGAGGGGCGGCACGCTCACCACGCCCCGTCGTCGCCGAGCACCTGCTCGAGCGGGCTCACCTGGCGGGGCGGGACGTAGTTGCCGTACCCGGGCACCCACGTCAGCAGGATCGTGGCCAGCGTCTCCGCCTCCCACTCGATGTCCGAGGCGTAGAGCGACGGCGGGGCCGCGTCCTCCGCCGGCTGCCCGCGTCGCCAGGGCCACCGGGCGCCGGGCTCCGGATCGGTGGGCGGCGGGCCGACCAGCTCGGCGAGGACGTCGGCGGAGAACGTCTCGTAGTCATCGTCGCGGTCCGCGCGGAAGGAGTGGTCGACGGCCGAGCGCGGGTGCTCGAGGACGATGTGCGCGAGCTCGTGCAGGATGATCAGCATCTGGGACGTGGCGCTGGTCCGGGCCTCGTAGAGCACGACGTCGCGGGACTCGTCGCCGCCGGTGACGCCGAACGCCGCGGCGGGCGGCAGCTCGGTGCTGGGGACGAGGTGGATCGGCTTCCCGCGCTCCTCGCCGAGACGGGCGGCCAGCTCCCGCGGATCGAGCGGCGGGGCGAGGTCGAGGCGGCGCAGGGTGCGCCGGGCGATGGCCCGCAGCTGCGCGTGGCTCGCGCGCACGACACGACCTCCTCGGCTCGTGGTCCCGGTGCCCTCACAGCACGTCCCGATCATCGTCCGGCACGCGCAGCAGGTTCGCCGTGATGTCGGCGACCGCGGCCGGCGGGAGGGGCCGCGTGCGGCACGGGCCGACCACCGTGAACCCGCGGCGACCGGCCTCGCGCGCCACCCGCAGCCCCTGCTGCACGGCGCGGGCGACGGCGTCGTCGGAGAAGTACTCCGGCGGCACCCGGAACAGCGCCCCGAGCGCCGCCAGGGCGGGGCGGTCGTCGACGGGCGACGGGCCCTGCGGACCCCGCGCGGCCGCCAGCCAGGCCCGCGCGACGTCACGGGCCTCCCGCCCGGGCCCGCCGTCGACCGCCGCGGCGACGGCGCGGACGACGTCCTCCGTCCCGAAGCGGGCGGTGCCGCCCGGCACGACCGGCACCTCGGCGAGCAGCACGTCGAGCCGCGCGGCGAACGCCACCGGCTACGGCTCCTCGGTGCCGTGCTTGTCCAGCTCCTTCTGGACGAGCTCGGCGAGCAGCCGGCGGTCCCGGTCGTCGAGGCCCGCGGTGCGCGCCGCCAGCTCCTGCAGCCGGGCGCTGCGGTGCCGGGACTCCAGCCGGTCGAGCTCCCGGTCCACCTGCTCGGCCACCTCGTCGTCGAGGAAGTAGGCGGGGCGCACGCCGAACGCGCGGGCGATCTGGCGGGCGTGGTCGAGGCTCGGGTTGGTCTTGCGGCCCGTGCGCAGCTCGGCCAGGTAGGCCGCGGAGACCGATCCGCCCTGCTCCTGGATGCGGCGGGCCAGCGCGCGGTCGGTCATCGGCGGCTCGCCGGGCCGGTGCACGACGTCGACCAGCCGCGCGAGCTTCTCGGCGAACGACACCGGCCGGACGGGTCCGCCGCCGGCGTCCTCCTGCGTCACGTACGCCCCTCCCGCCGTCCGACCCCGGGGCGATCCTGCCAGAGGAGCGTACGGGCGGACCATCTGTTCGCTGTCCTTGCGCTGACCGTGTAGCTGTTCGCTATGTTGCTCATCAGTGACCGGCGAACGCACCCGAGCGAACGGCCCACGATGAGCACCGACCACGAGGCGCCCGGCGACGACCGCGCGCTCCTGGCGGCGCACGTCGCCGGGGCACCGGGGGCGTTCGCCGAGCTCGTCCGCCGCCACCAGGACCGCCTCTGGCGCACGGCGCGCGCCATGCTGCGCGACCCCGACGAGGCGGCGGACGCCGTGCAGGACGCGCTGCTGCGCGCGTTCCGCCTCGCGCACACCTTCCGCGGCGACGCCGAGGTCGTGACGTGGCTGCACACCGTCGTGACGCGGGTGGTGCTCGACCGCGTGGCCGCCCGCGACCGCCGGCGCACCGAGCCGATCGAGGACGTGCCGCCGGGACGGGTGGCGGTGGCCGACCCGGTCCGCGGGTGGGCCGACGAGGCCGTCGTGCGCGACGTCGTGGCGTCGCTGCCGGCCGATCAGCGGGAGTGCTTCGTGCGCATCGACATGATCGGCTTCGCGTACGACGAGGTCGCCCGCGAGCTGGGCGTGTCGGTGGGCACGGTGAAGAGCCGCCGGGCGCGGGCCAAGGTCGCGGTGGCCGTCGCGCTGCGGGAGGCCGGGTTCGCGGGACCGAATAGGCTCCCCGCGCAGTCCCACCCCCGAGACGACAGCGCCGGCGCCGCCGGCCCGGAGACCGACGATGAGCAGGGAGCGCCGACCCGCACGCCCGGTCGCCCCCGGTGACCTCGTGGCCCTCCGCGACGGCACGCTGTCGCCGGACGAGGAGGCGGACGTGCACGAGCGGATCGCGGACGACCCGGCCGCGGCGGCGCTGCTGCGCGACCTCGACGTCGCCGAGGGCGTCCTGCGCCGCGTCCGCGGCGAGGGCATGCCCGCCGACGTCGCCGCGCGCATCGAGCGCGCGCTCGCCGAGGAGGCCCGGCGGCGTCCGGACCGTTGAGGCTCACCAGCCCCAGGTGCCCGGCCCGCCCTTGAACGGGCCCACGACGTCGTGGGTGATCCAGCCGCCGTAGAAGCCGCCGGGCTGGGGTTCGACGCGCTCGCCGTCGAGCGTGATCTCGTCGAACGGGGCGGGGTAGAGCGCCACGCGGTCGGCGAGCAAGGGGTAGACCGCGTCCTCCGGGTACCACCAGCCGACGTCGGTCAGCGGCGCCGCGCCGGGCACGACGACGTCGACGTAGCGGGCGGTGCCCTTCCACTCGCACACCGTCCGGCGCTGCGCCGGCCGCAGCACGCCCTCGGCGAAGGCGGTGCGCGGCAGGTACCACGTCGGCGGGTGGCTGGTCTCGAGCACGCGGACCACGTCGTCGGTGTCGGCGACGACCGTGCCGGCGTGGGTCACCACCGCCCGCCGCCGCACGGCCTCGGCCCGCGGGGGACGGGGGTAGTCCCACACCGACTCCTGCCCGGGACCGGGCTCGACGCGTCGCACGCATCCCACGCTAGGCCCGGACGGAGGCATCGGCGCGGCCGAGCGCGGCGAGGCCGGGGAAACGAACGGCGAGTTCGCTGCTACGGAAGCAGCGAGAGTGCCGTTCGTTCGTCGGGAGGGGGGCGGCTTCAGTTGCGGCGGGGTTCGGCGACGTGGGTGGCGACGAGGGCCAGGGGCATGCCCTGGCGGCGCAGGACGCCGCCCCAGAGGTCGTAGCCCGGCGGGGCGAGGACGTCGTCGGGCAGGGCCGGGACGACGTACCAGTCGCCGCGGCGGATCTCGCCGTCGAGCTGGCCGCGGTCCCACCCCGAGTAGCCGGCGAAGACGCGCAGGCCGCGGACGCGGGGGGCGAGGTCTTCGGGGTCGCCGTCGAGGTCGACCAGCGCCACGGGTCCCCGCACGCCGACGACGCCGCCGGTGCGCGCCGGGTCCTCGCCCGTGCGCAGGGCGGCGAGGCACAGCGCCGTGCGCTGCTCGACCGGCCCGCCCACGAACACCGCGTGCGGGGTGGTGGTGTGCGGGCCCCACGTCGGGAGCACGTCGGCCACCGAGACCTCGCTGGGCCGGTTGAGGACGACGCCGAGCGTCCCGGCCGGGCGGTGGTCGATGACGAACACGACCGACCGCGCGAAGTTCGCGTCGGTGAGCGTCGGGGCGGCCACGAGGAGCGTCCCCGCCTCGACCTCGGCCTGCTGATGTTCACCCACACCACTGGCCACGCACCCCATCGTCGCACCGGCGCGCGGGCGGCGGGCAGGCGCGGTCGGGGTGTTCGCGAGCACGGTCGGCCCAGCCCGACCCGGTCGTCACGGCCCGGAGCAGCGGGCAGACGCGGACGTGACACCCGGGCACGAACCGGTCACGGAGCGCCGGACCGGCGCCGGTCACGAGCGCGTAGCGTGGGCGCTCGTGCCCGCCGCGCCCGCTTCGACCGCCTCCGCGGTCCCCAGCGCGCGGTCGACCCGGCCCGTCGCGCGGTTGCGCGAGCTGCTCGTCCACCCCGGCTTCGGCAAGCTGCTGACCGTCCGGCTCGCCGCGCAGTGGGGCGACGGCGTCTTCCAGGCCGCGCTCGGCGGCCTGGTGCTGTTCAGCCCCGAGCGCGAGGCCGACCCCGTGATGGTCGCCCTCGGGCTGGCCACCGTGCTGCTGCCGTACTCGATCGTCGGCCCGTTCGCGGGCGCGCTGCTCGACCGCTGGGACCGCCGCCGGGTCCTCGTCGTCGCCGGCGCCCTGCGCGGGGTCCTGACGCTGCTCACCGCCGGCGTGGTGCTGGCCGGCGTCAGCGGGCCGGCGCTCTACCTCGGCGCCCTCGCGACGATCGGGGTCAGCCGGTTCATCCAGGCCGGGCTCTCCGCGGCGCTGCCGCACGTGGTCGTCGACGAGCACCTGATCGGCGCGAACTCCCTGGTCACCACCGCGGGGGCGGTCGCCGCCGCGATCGGGGCCGGGTGCGCGATCGGTCTGCGCGGCCTCATCGGGCCCTACGACACCGACGCGGCGTGGACCACGGCGGTCGCCGCCGTCGGCTCGGTGCTCATCGTGCTCGTCGCCACGCGCATCCCGCGGGGCTCGCTCGGGCCCGACGAGCGCCGCGAGGCCGCGCAGGCCCTGCGCGCGGTGGCCTCCGGGCTGGCCGACGGCTTCCGCGCGGCGCGCGCCGCACCGGGGGTGCTGGGCGCGTTCGGGGCGGTGGCCGCGCACCGCCTCGCGTTCGGCATCACGACGCTCGTGGTGCTGCTGCTGATGCGGAACTCGCTCACCGACGTCGGGCCGTTGAAGGCGGGCATCGCCGGGCTCGGCGAGGTGGTGGCCGCCGTGGCCGCCGGCCTCGGCGTCGCCGCGGTGGTGACGCCCTGGCTCACGGCGCGGGTGGGCCGCACGGTGACGATCCGGATCATGCTCGTGCTCGCCGCGGTCGCCCTGCTGGGCCTCGGGCTGCCGATGACCCTGCCGACGATCCTCGCCGGGTCGTTCGTGCTCGGTCTCGTGGGCCAGGCGATCAAGCTGTGCTCGGACGCCGCGGTCCAGACCGAGGTCGGCGACGCCACGCGCGGCCGGGTGTTCTCGCTCTCGGACACCACCTTCAACGTCACCTACGTGGCCTCGGTGGCCGGGGCGGCGTTCCTGGCGCCGCGCAGCGGGCGCTCGCCGCTGCTGCTGGCGCTCGCGGCCGGCATCTACCTGCTCGGTCTGGTGATCCACGAGCTCGCGCTGCGCGCCGGTGCCCGGCACCCTGACGAGCCGGGGGATCAGGGCGGCACCCAGGCGTCCGCCCCCTCGGCCACCGTGGCGTCGACCGCGCCGTCGCCGTCGGTGTCGACCAGCAGCACGTCCCAGCGCCCCGACGGCTCGCCCGACGAGGACAGGTAGGCCAGCTCCGCGCGGCCGTCGTGGTCGGCGTCGACCAGCAGCTGCTCGGCGCGCCCGTCGCCGTCGAGGTCGCACACCACCTCGTCGCCCGGCTCGTGGTCGGCGTCGACGGCCGCCCCGTCGAGCACCCCGTCGCCGTCGGTGTCGAGCGTCGGGTCGGCCTGCTCCGAGCGCCCGCGGACGTCGCTCCAGTGCAGCGCCGCGACCGCGGCCGGGGTGGTGTCGAGCGGGGCCGGGGCGTCCCACAGCCCGCGGCCCGACGGGTCGGTGTACGCGTGATCGGGACGGCCGTCGTCGTCGAGGTCGAGCAGCGAGTGGTCGGCGGTGCCGTCGCCGTCGGCGTCCCACAGGGCGTCGTCGACGCGGCCGTCGCCGTCGAAGTCGAGCGCCACGGCGTCGCGCGCGCCCGGCGGGCCGAGGTCGAGGTCGGCGGGCGAGGAGTGCCGGTGCACCGGGCCGGACCCGGTGCCGAACACGTAGCTCAGGCTCACACCGGGTTCGACGCCGGCGTCAGCTCTCCGGTTCCGTCCCGGTCCCGACGCCCTCGGCCGCTGCCCACCGCAGCAGCTCCGCGCGCGCCTCGTCGTCGTCGAGCGGTCCGCGTTCGAGCCGGACGTCCTTGAGGTGGCGCCACGCCCGCCCGACCAGCGGTCCGGGCGGGATCCCGAGCAGCTCCATGATCGCGTTGCCGTCGAGGTCGGGCCGTACCCGGGCGAGGTCCTCCTCCTGCGCGATCCGCGCGATCCGCTCCTCGAGGTCGTCGTAGGAGCGCTGCAGCGCGGCGGCGCGGCGCTTGTTGCGCGTCGTGGAGTCCGAGCGCACGAGCTGGTGCAGGCGGTCGAGCAGCGGCCCGGCGTCGGTGACGTAGCGGCGGACCGCCGAGTCGGTCCACTCGCCCTTGCCGTAGCCGTGGAAGCGCAGGTGCAGGAACACCAGCTGCGCGACGTCCTCGACGACCTGCTTCGGGTAGCGCAGCTCGCGCAGCCGCTTGCGCGTCATCTTGGCCCCGACCACCTCGTGGTGGTGGAAGCTGACCCGCCGCCCGGGCTCGACACGCCGGGTGGCCGGCTTGCCGATGTCGTGGAGCAGCGCGGCCAGGCGCAGCACGAGGTCGGGGCCGTCGGTCTCGCGGCCGATCGCCTGCTCCATCACCGTCAGCGAGTGCTCGAAGACGTCCTTGTGCTGGGCGTGCTCGTCGATCTCGAGGCGCATCGCGGGGACCTCGGGCAGCACGACGTCGGCGAGCCCGGTGTCGACCATGAGCTCGATCCCGCGGCGCGGGTGCTCGCCGAGCAGAAGCTTGGACAGCTCGGCCTGCACCCGCTCGGCGGTGATCCGGGCCAGCTGGGGCGCCATCTCGGCCATCGCCTCGCGCACCCGCGGCGCGACGTCGAAGCCCAGCTGGGAGACGAAGCGGGCGGCGCGCAGCAGGCGCAGCGGGTCGTCGCCGAAGGAGGTGCGCGGGTCGGTCGGGGTGTCCAGGACGCCCCGGGCCAGGGCGGCGAGCCCGCCGTAGGGGTCGACGAACGTGCGGTCGGGCAGCGAGAGCGCCATGGCGTTGGCGGTGAAGTCACGCCGGACCAGGTCGCCCTCGACGGTGTCGCCGAAGGCCACGACGGGGTTGCGGGTGACGCCGTCGTAGGCGTCGGCCCGGAACGTCGTGATCTCGCAGGTCACGCCGTGGCGCGCGGCCCCGATCGTGCCGTAGGCGATGCCGGTGTCCCAGACGGCCTCGGCCCACCCGGACACCAGCCGCTGGATGACGTCGGGGCGGGCGTCGGTGGTGAAGTCCAGGTCGCCCGAGGAGCGACCGAGCAGCGCGTCACGCACGCTCCCGCCGACGAGGTAGAGGCGGTGGCCGGCGTCGGCGAAGCGCCGCGCGAGCTCGTCGGCCACGGGGGCGTAGCGCAGCATCTCGACCACCGCCGCGTGATCGGCGCCGGTCGTGGACGTAGGGGCTGGCGCGGGTCCGGGCACGACAGGGCAGCGTACCGCGCGCCGCGGCGGCGACCCGGACACCGGAGGGGACACGACCCCGACACGACCCCGACACAGCGCCGACAGATCCCCGTCACCGGGCGGGCGCCGTACGATCGCGGTCGTGTCCACCCCGTCCCGCCGGTCCGGCGACCGGCGCCGACGGGGCTCCCGGCGGCGGATGCGCACGGTCGACGAGACCTCGGCGGGTGGCCTCGTCGTCGACGCCGCCGGCGCGAGCGCCGCCCTCATCGGGCGCCTCGACCGTCGCGGACGCCTGCTGTGGTCGCTGCCGAAGGGTCACCTCGAGGAGGGCGAGACCGCCGAGCAGGCCGCGGTGCGCGAGGTCGAGGAGGAGACCGGCATCATCGCGTCCGTGCGCGCGTTCCTCGGCAGCATCGACTACTGGTTCGTGGCCGAGGACCGCCGGATCCACAAGACGGTGCACCACTACCTGCTGCGGGCCCACGGCGGCGAGCTCTCCGACGCCGACGTCGAGGTCACGGAGGTGGCCTGGGTGCCCCTCGCCGAGCTCGACGGCCGGCTGGCCTACGCCGACGAGCGCCGCCTGGTGCGCCGCGCCGCCCAGATCCTGGAGGAGTCGGCGTGAGCCGTCCCCGCCGCCCGCGGGGAACCCGACCGTCGCGCGGTGGCGCGGCGGCTCTCGTGCTCGCCCTGGTCGGCGTGCTCCTCGCGCTCCTGGCGCCGGGCGCCCAGGCCCTCCCCGCGGCGCCGCCCGACGCCGACGACCCCCCGGTCACCGTCGTCCTCGACACCCTGGCCCCCCGGCTGGTCACCGCGGACGGGCCGGGCGACCTGGTGGTCACCGGCCACGTCACCAACCGCTCGGCCGTCGAGGTCCGCGGCCTCACCCTGCGCCTCGCCCGCGGCACGGCGCTGACGGGCGACCGGGCCGCGCTCGGCGCCCTCGACGGCGACGCGCCCACCACCCCGGTCCGGGCGCAGGTCACGGCCCCGCCCACCGTCGCCCCCGGCACGGACGCGCCCTTCACCCTGCGCCTGCCCCTGGGCCGCGACGGCCTCGGGCTCGACGGCCCGGGCGTCGTCCCTCTGCGCGTCGAGGCGACCGGCGGGCTCGGCAGCACCGGGTCGTCGCGGCTCGGCGCCGTGCGGTTGCTGCTGCCGGTGGTCGGCGTCCCCGGCCGCGGCCCGGTCGCGGCGCCCGCGGTGGGCCGCGCGGCCGGGGTCGCCGTGCTCTACCCGCTGGCCGACCGGCCACGGCGCCTGCCCGTCGTCCCCGGCGCACCGACGCTGCTCGGCGACGACGACCTCGCGACGTCGTTCGCGCCCGGCGGGCGGCTCGCCGGCCTCGTCGACGCCCTCGGCCGGGCCGCGCCCGCCGGCTCGGCCGCGGCCCGCTCGGTCTGCCTCGCCGTGGACGCCGACCTGCTCGAGACCGCCCGGGCCATGAGCGGCGGCTACCAGGTCCGCACCCCCGACGGCGGCACCCGGCCGGGCGCGGGTGCCGCGGCGGCCGGCCGGTGGCTCGCCGCCGTGCAGGCCCAGGCCCGCGGCCGGTGCGTGACCGCGCTGCCCTACGCCGACACCGACCTCGTCGCCACCGCCCGCGGGGGCCTGATCGGCCTCACCGCCTCGGCGCTCACCACCGGCACGCGGCGGGTGGCCGACCTCCTCGGCGTCGCCCCCGTCCCGGACACCGTCTGGCCCGCCGACGGCGTCGTCGACGCGCGCACCCTCGGCGAGCTCACCGCCGCCGGCACCCGCGCGGTCGTGCTCGACCCCGGCTCCCTGGAGGGCGACGCGCCGGCCGGGGCGCTGGCCCGCCTCCCGGGCCCGACCGGCCCGGCCGCGGTGACCGTCGACCGCGTCACCGCCGATGCCCTCGGCCCCCACGACACCGAGGCGTCCACGAGTCCGGCCGGCACGCCGGGCGCCCTCGCCGCGCAGGACGCGATCGGGGCGATCGCCCTGCGCGCCCTGCAGGACACCCCGGCGGACGAGGCCCCGCCCCTCGACGTCGTCGCCCCGCCACGCGACTGGGCCGCCGGGCCCGACGAGGCGGCCACCCTGCTCGGCACCGTCGACGACCTCACCCGGCTCGGCCTCGCCCGCCCCGTCGACCTCGGCACCCTGGTGGGCGGGGTCGGCGCGGGCACGCCCCTGCCGGCCGCGTCTCCCTCGTCCGAGGACCCCGACGACCTCGTCACCGAGCCCGTCGTCGCCCGGGCCGGGCAGGTCCTGGACCGCCAGCGCGCGCTCCTCGCCGCCACCGAGCGCGACGGCGTCGGGGCGCCGTCGCCCACGGACGTCGTGGAGCCCCTCACCGACTGCGTGCTGCGGGCGCTGTCCGCCACCCGGCGCGGGGACCCGGCGGGGCAGGACGCCGCGGTCGGCGCGGTCGAGGCGCAGGACGCGGAGCTGCGCTCGCTCGTGCGCGTCGCCCAGCCCTCGGGCTCCTACTCGCTGGGCTCCAACGACGCCCCGCTGCTGCTCACCGTCGAGAACCGGCTGCCGGTGGCCGTCCGGGTGGACGTCGTGCTCGAGCCCACGCCCGGCCTGCGCACCGCCCCGCTGCCGGAGATCACCGTCCCGGCGTTCGGCAGCCGCCAGGTGCAGGTCGAGGTGGAGGTGACCCGCGCGGGCCAGTTCACCGTCGACGCGCAGGCCCGGACACCGGAGGGTGAACCCCTCGGACCGACGGCTCGTCTGCTGCTGCGCTCGACCGCCTACGGCACGATCACGGTGTGGTTGACCGCGTCCGCAGCCGTCGTGCTGGTGATCCTGGCGAGCGTGCGGATCGCGCGCCGGGTGCGGGCGGCCCGGCGCGACCGGAGGTCCCGGCGCCGGCGCCGGGACGACCCCCGGTCCCCGGCGGACCCGCAGGACCTCCCGACGCGCGAGCTGCAGAGACGGTGAGCCCCACCGAGCCCGACCGCCGGCGCGACGACGCGCCCGCGGACGACGGCGGACCGGACGTCGTGCCGCCCCCGGCGCCGCCGGCCCACCGACCCGTGCCGCCGGGGTCCCCGCCCGGTCCTCCTCCCGGTGTCCCACCCGGTGTCCCCCCGGGGGTGCCGCCCGGTGGCGCGGCCGGACCCGTCCGGCCGCCGGTGCCGCCCGGCGGTCCCGGAGCCCCCGGCCCGCCCGTCCCGCCGCCCCCGCCCCCGCCGCCGCCCACCGGCCCGCCACCCACCGGCCCGCCGCCCCCGAGGGGCCGCCGCGGCGCACCGCAGGACCCGCCGGCGTCGGAGGCCGGCGGACCCGGCCGACCCGGCGGACCCGGCAGTCCCGTCCCACCGCGACCGCCGCGGGGACCGGTGCCGCCCGGCCCGGCCGACGCCACCCGGCCCGTCCCGCGGGGCGGGCCGCCGGCGCGCCCGCCGGGATCCCCCGCGGCCGGCGCCGAGGCCTCCACCATCGGGGTCACCGCACCCACCGCCGCGGTCGAGGCCGCCGACCTCGACCCGCACCGCACCGAGGTCATCCCCTCGGCCGCCGCGCGGACGGTCCGCGTCGGGCGCCCGGCCCCGCTCGCGTCGTGGAGCTTCGCCGGGGCGGCGGACGAGACCGTCCTGCTCCCGCGGCCCCCGCTCGAGCAGGAGGCCTCGGCCGTCCCGGCCCCGCGCGCCCCCGCCGAGGACGCGGGCCGCGACGACAAGGCCCTGGTCAAGGTCTCGGGCGGGATGGCCGTCGCGACGCTGGTCAGCCGCCTGACCGGGTTCCTGCGCACGCTCGGGCTCACCGCGATCGTCGGGCTCAACCTCGTCGGCAGCTCGTTCAACGTCGCCAACACCCTGCCGAACATCATCTTCGAGCTCCTGCTCGGCGGGGTGCTGACCAGCGTCGTCATCCCGGTCCTCGTCCGCGCCGCCAAGGAGGACGGGGACGACGGGGACGCGTTCGCCCAGAAGCTGCTCTCGGGCGCGACCGTCGGCCTCCTGGTGGCCACGACGCTCGCCGTGGTCGCCGCGCCGCTGTTGATCCGGCCCTACCTGGCCGCGGACGTCGACGTCGACCTCGCCGTCGACTTCGCCTACCTGCTGCTCCCGCAGATCTTCTTCTACGGCATGGGCGCCCTGTTCGGCGCGATCCTCAACTCGCGGGCGAACTTCGGGCCCGCGGCGTGGGCGCCGGTGCTCAACAACGTGGTGGCCCTGATCGCGCTCGGCGTCTACGCCGTCCTGCCCTCACCGCCGGACGGCATCTCGACCACCCAGCTGCTGGTGCTCGGCATCGGCAGCACGCTCGGGATCGTCGCCCAGGCCGCGGTGATGGTGCCGGCGATGCGCCGCGTCGGGTTCCACTGGAAGTGGCGCTTCGGCTGGGACCAGCGGCTCTCGGCGTTCGGCGGGCTCGCGGCGTGGGTCGTGGGCTACGTGCTCGTCAGCCAGGTCGGGCTGGCCGCCATCACGCGCGTCGCCTCCGGGTCCGACGAGGGTGGCCCCGCCATCTACAGCTACGCGTGGCTGCTGATCCAGGTGCCCTACGGCGTGCTGGGCGTGTCGCTGCTGACCGCGCTGATGCCGCGGATGAGCGCCGCCGCCGCGAACGGGCGCATCGACCAGGTGGTCAGCGACCTGTCGCTCGGCACGCGCCTGTCGACCGTGACGCTGCTGCCCATGAGCGCCCTGCTCACGGTGTTCGGGTCCCCGCTCGGCGTCGCGCTGTTCAGCGTCGGGCGCTCGGGCCCCGAGGGGGCGGCCGCGCTCGGCGGCGCCATGGCCGCGTCGGCGTTCGGGCTGGTGCCGATGGCCGTCGTCATGCTCCAGATGCGCGTGTTCTACGCGATGAACGACGCCCGCACACCCACCCTGATCATGGTCGTCATCACGGCCATCAAGGTGCCGATGGCGTACCTCTGCCCGGTGCTCCTGCCGCCCGAGCAGGTCGTCCTCGGGCTGGCCGCCGTCAACGCGTTCGGGTTCGTCGTCGGGCTCGTCGTGGGGAACGTCTGGCTGCGGGTGCGGCTCGGCCACCTCGACACCCGGCGCGTCCTGCGCACGCTCGTGCTGACGCTGCTCGCGTCCGTGGTCGCGGTGCTCGTCGCGCTGCTGGCGGTCACCCTGCTCGAGCGTGTCCTCGGCGGCGGCGCCTCGATCGTCCTGCGGGCCTGGCTCGTCCTGGTGGTCGGTTCGGCGGTGTTCCTCGTCGTGGTCGTGGTCGCCATGCGCCTGCTGCGCGTCCCCGAGCTCGACCCCGTGGTGTCGCGACTACGCCGTCTGGCGGGTCGGGGACGGGCCCCGGTGGCCTGATCCGAGGGTTCGACCGGACGTGACGGGCAACCCCGCTGCGGGCACCGCGTCCCCCGAGTCGACGCCGCAGTCCCGTACGCTCGGGCGGATTCCAGGGGGAGGTGAGGACGTGGCCGGCGAACCGTCGGGGGAGCGCACGACCACCGGCCCCGCGCCCGGGGCTCCGGCCGCGTCCGAGAGCACCGCCGAGGGCGCCCAGGCCACGCAGGCCACCCAGGCCACCCAGGCCCTCGACGGCGTGGAGGCCCCGCCCGTCCCGCCCCACCCGTCCCGCGCCACCGGTGTCGGCATCGACGGCCCGACCACCCACGTCGCCCGCACGCCGGAGGTTCCCGGCGGCCCCGGCACCAACGGCGGTACCGGGACGAACGGCAGCCACGGCACGAACGGCAGCAACGGCACCGCCGCCCGCCCGCCGCGGGCACCCGCCGGGCCGCCCGGACCGCCGTCGGGCCCCTTCCCGGCCGGTCCCCGGCGCCCGCCCCGCGGCCCGGCGCGCACCGGACCCGGCTCCGGCCCGTTCCCGGCGTCCGGGGCGCTCATGCCCGGCACGCTGCTGGCCGACCGTTACCGGCTGGTCGCCGAGGTCGGCCGCGACCGGGACGCCGATGCCGCCCTGTGGAAGGCGCGCGACGTCATGCTCGAGCGCGACGTCGCCGTGACGCTGCTGGTCGGCTCGTGGCAGGGCGACGCCAAGGCCTCCGCCGCGCTGTCGCGGGCCACCCGCACGGCGCACTTCGAGCACCCCCACGCCGCGCGCATCCTCGACGTCGTCCGGCCCGGCGGCAGCCCGCTGCCCACCGGCGTGCTCGGTGCGGCCGTGGCCGAGTGGACGCCGGGGCGCGACCTCGCCGAGCTCGTCGCCGACGGCCCCCTGCGGCCCAGCGCGGCCCTGCGCGTCATCCAGCCCCTGGCCGACGCCGTCGCCGCCGCGCACCGGTCCGGGCTCGTCCTCGGGCTCGACCACCCGCAGCGGGTCCGGGTGAGCGCGCGGGCGGCCACCCGTCTCGCGTTCCCGATGCCCCGCGGCGACGCGACGAACGCCGACGACGTCCACGGCCTCGGCGCCCTGCTCTACCTGCTGCTCACCGCCCGCTGGCCCGGGCCCGAGGGCGCCCGCCCGCCGGCCGGGCTGCGCGCGGCCCCGCACGGCCCCGACGGCAACCCGGTCCCCGCCCGCCAGCTGCGGCCCGACCTGCCGGTGGAGCTCGCGGCGCTGGTGGACCGCACGCTCGACGAGGACGGCGGCATCCGCACGGCGGCGGCCGTGCACCGTCTGGTCACCCAGATGCGCGAGGGCCTCGAGGACGACGGCGTGCTGCTGCCGGTGCTCGAGGACGGGCAGACCATCGACGCCGACGACCCGACCGAGGTGTGGCACGACGACGCCGCTCCCGAGCCGGGCACCGACCCGGACCGCAAGCGCAAGCTGCGCATCGGGGTGACGGCGCTCATCGTCGCCACGCTCGCCATCCTCGGGTTCGTGACGTACCAGGTCATCTCGGTCGTGGCCGGCGGCGGCTCCTCGGCGCCGCCCGTGGTCGTCATCCCGGAGACGCCCGCCGCCCCGAGCGCCGCGTCGGCGGCCCCGCCCTCGTCCCCGCCCCCGAGCACGCCGGCGCCCACCCCGGGCGGGCCGGTGCAGCTCTCGAGCGTCGCGGTCTACAGCCCCGCGGGCAGCCCGGACAACCCCACACGCATCAACCGCGCGGCCGACAACGACCCGTCGACCACGTGGTCGACCTCGGACTACCGCCAGCAGCTCCCCGCGCTCAAGCCGGGGATCGGGATGATGACGACGTTCACCGCGCCCGCACAGGTGGCCGCCGTGACGATCCGCTCACCCAGCCCGGGCACCCGCATCGAGATCCGGTCCGCGCCGGCCGCCGACGTCCCGCTGGCCCAGACGCAGCTGCTCGGCGCGGGCACGGTGCAGGGCGACGTGCTGCAGATCCCGCTGCAGGCCGCGCCGCCCACCGGCAACCTGCTCATCTGGATCACGGCGCTGCAGGAGCAGGACGACAACCAGTTCGCGAGCGAGCTGGCCGACGTGACCATCCAGCGCGCCGGTCCCTGAACGGTCCGCACGAACCCGGTCCGCACGAGCTTCACCGAACCGCACCGGCGCCGCGCCGTCGGCGTCTACCGTCCGCCGCGTGCCCGATCCGCGCAGCGACCGCGAGCTCCTCGCCGCGCACATCGCCGGGCAGGCCGGCGCGTTCGACGAGATCGTGCGCCGCTACGCCGAGCGGCTGTGGTTGCTGGCCTACCGCACGCTCGACCACCGCGAGGACGCCGCCGACGCCGTGCAGGACACGTTCGTGTCGGCCCTGCGCAGCGCCCCGCGCTACCGCGGCGAGTCCGAGGTCTCGACGTGGCTGCACCGGATCGTCGTCAACGCCTGCCTCGACCGCATCCGGCGCCGTCGCAGGCGCGCCACCGAGCCGCTGGCCGGGCACGACCTGCCCGCGCCGCGCGACGGCATCGACGACCACCTGACCCGCCTCACGGTCGCCGACGCCCTGGCCACCCTGCCCGACGACCAGCGGATGGCCGTGGTCCTCGTCGACGTCCACGGCTTCTCGATCCCCGAGACCGCCGCGATCCTCGGCGTCCGCGAGGGCACGATCAAGAGCCGGTGCCACCGCGCCCGCCGGCGCCTCGCGGGCCTGCTCGGCCACCTCCAGCCCGCCGCGCCCGCACATCGCGGGAACGCCCGGGCGCCCGACGACGTCCAACCCACGACGGACGCGACCACGAGCGACGGGACGGGAGGCGGATCGTGACCACGGACGACGGACCGGACCTGCCCTCGCTGCCCGACACCGCGACGCGGGAGGCGCTGGAGCGCACGCGCGCCGACCTCGCGGCCCACGGCGCGCGGACGCCGGCGATGCCGCCGGGCCTGCTCGCCGACGTCGACGCCGCGCTGGCGCGGGAACGGGCGGCCGAGGCCGCGCCGCCTCCCGTCCGCCGCACCCCCATCGTCGGCCGCGTGCTCGCCGTCGTGCTCGCCGCCGCGGCGGCCGCCGTCCTCGTCGTGACGTGGGTCACCTCAGGTCCGGCGCTGCCCCCCGCCCCGACCGCGGCGCCGCCGGCTCCCACGGCGCCCGAGGTACCCGTCCTCGCGGCCGGCGACGGGCCCGCCGGCCTGCGCGCGGCCCTCGGGAGGTCCGACTACGGGCCGCTGGCCGACGCCGGGCGCCTCGGCGGCTGCCTGGCCGCGCACGGCGTCGCCGCGGGGGTCCGCCCGATAGGGGCGCGGCAGGTCGTCGTGGACGGCCGCGAGGGCGTGCTGCTCGTGCTGCCCACCGGGGTGGCCGCGCGGTTCCGGCTGCTCGTCGTCGAGCCCGGCTGCGCGGCCGGGGCACCGCTCACCGTGTCCGACACGCTCGTCGGCCGGTAGGCGGCGCCCGGTGGGGAATCCTGAGGTCCCCCGCGACGTTGACGCCCACGTGAGCGACCAGACCATCCACGACGTGATCATCGTGGGCTCGGGCCCGGCCGGCTACACGGCCGCCGTGTACGCCTCGCGGGCCCAGCTCGACGTCGTCGTCTTCGAGGGCAGCCAGTTCGGCGGTGCCCTGATGACCACGACCGGCGTCGAGAACTACCCGGGCTTCGCAGAGGAGATCCAGGGACCCGAGCTCATGGACCGCATGCGCCGGCAGGCCGAGCGGTTCGGTGCGCAGCTGCGCCCGGAGGACGTCGACGCGCTCGACCTCACCGGCGACGTCAAGACGGTGCGCGCGCACGGCCGCGAGTACTCCGCCCGCGCGGTCATCCTCGCCATGGGCGCCCAGGCCCGCTACCTCGGCGTGCCCGGTGAGGAGAAGCTGCTCGGCCGCGGTGTCAGCGCCTGCGCCACCTGTGACGGCTTCTTCTTCCGCGAGCACGACATCGTCGTGGTCGGCGGCGGCGACTCGGCGATGGAGGAGGCGACCTTCCTCACCCGCTTCGCCCGGTCGGTGACGATCCTGCACCGGCGCAGCGAGTTCCGGGCCTCCGGGATCATGCTGGAGCGCGCCCGCCAGGACCCGAAGATCACGATCCGCACGGACGTCGTGGTCGAGGAGGTCCTGGGCGACAACGCCGTCGAGGGTGTCCGCATCCGGAACACCGTGACCGGCGAGGAGGAGACGCTGGCCGTGACCGGCTTCTTCGTCGCCGTCGGCCACGACCCCCGCTCGGGCCTGGTGCGCGACGTCGTCGACACCGACGACGAGGGCTACGTCCGCGTCGCCCTGCCGGGCACCGGCACCAACATCCCCGGCGTGTTCGCCTGCGGCGACCTCGTCGACCACACGTACCGCCAGGCCATCACCGCGGCCGGCAGCGGGTGCCAGGCGTCCATCGACGCCGAGCGCTGGCTCGCCGAGCAGCCGGACAACCGCCGCGACACCGCGCCGCCGCCCACCCCGGGCGTCGACGGTGCCGAGGTCGACCAGCTCGACTCGATCCACGCCCGCGACGGGGGCCCCGCGGCCGGATCGGGCACCCGCCCGACGGGTGGCTCGGTCGACGAGGGCTCCACCGAGCCCGCCGGCGACGCCGTCCCCGCCCCCTCCTGACCGTTCTCGACCCCGACCGACAGCCCCGAGAGGAAGCCCGCCATGAGCGCGCCCGTGAACGTCACCGATGCCACCTTCGCCGACGAGGTCCTGGGCAGCGACAAGCCCGTCGTCGTCGACTTCTGGGCGACCTGGTGCGGCCCCTGCAAGATGGTCGCCCCGGTGCTCGAGGAGATCGCCGCCGAGCACGGCGACAAGCTGACCGTGGCCAAGCTCGACATCGACCAGAACCCGGCGACCGCGCGTGACTACCAGGTCATGTCGATCCCGACCCTGCTGGTCTTCCAGGGCGGCAAGCCCGTCAAGCAGATCGTCGGCGCGAAGCCGAAGTCGGTCCTGCTCGACGACCTCTCCGACGTCATCGGCTGAGTCCGCACCCCGCACCGGCGCCGGGCGCCCGTCCACCGTGACGGACGCCCGGCGCCGTCGTGTGTAGGCCCGGCGAGCCCGAACCGTGACCCGCTGCGGTGCCCCGCTGCACGGCGTGACGCTCCGGACAGGGCACAATGAGGCTCCAGTGAAGCGCGACGACACCTCCGTCCTCAACGGGAGCGAAGTGCATGCAGCTGCTGAGCCGCGGTGACGCCGGCCCGCCGGTCGCCGAGGTCCGGGCAGCACTCGAGGAGATGGGCATCCTCGAGCCGACCGGTCCCGGTCCCGCCCTGTTCGACGAGCAGCTCGAGCAGGCGGTCCGCATCTTCCAGCAGCACCGGGGCCTGATCACCGACGGCATCGTCGGCCCCGCCACCTACCGGGCCCTGCGCGACGCGCGCTGGTCGCTGGGCGACCGGATGCTCCTGCTCAACACGCAGGCGCCGCTCACGGGCGACGACGTGTTCGCCCTCCAGGAACGCCTGCTCGAGCTCGGGTACGACTCCGGGCGCGCCGACGGCGTCTTCGGCCGGCAGACCGAGCAGGCGCTGCGCAGCTTCCAGCGCGACTACGGCATGAGCCCCGACGGCATGTGCGGGCCCCGCACGCTGCGCCACCTCGGCTACCTCGGCCGCAAGGTCACCGGCGGGCGTCCCGGCCTCCTGCGCGAGCAGGAGCGGCTGCACCGCGCCGGCCCGCGCCTGTCCGGCAAGCGGATCGTCATCGACCCCGGCCACGGCGGCGCCGACCAGGGTGTGTCGGTGGGCAGCGGCGCGGACGCCGTCACCGAGGCCGGCCTCGTCGGCGACATCGCCCGTCGCCTCGAGGGGCGCATGGCGGCCGCCGGCATGGAGGCCCTGCTCTCCCACGGCCCGCAGGACTGCCCCACCGACGCCGAGCGCGCCGGGTTCGCCAACTCCGCGGGCGCCGACGTCGTGCTCTCGCTGCACGTCGACGCCAACGCGAGCCCGGCCGCCAACGGTCTCGCCGCGTTCCACTTCGGCACCGGCAGCGGCGCCACGTCGACGGTGGGCGAGGCCCTCGCCGGCTTCATCCACCGCGAGCTGCTCGCCCGCACCCGCATGCTCGACTGCGGGGTGCACGGCCGCCCCTGGGAGCTCCTGCGCCTGACGCGGATGCCCGCGGTGCGCGTCGAGATCGGCTACCTCACCAACGACCGTGATCGGGCTGCCCTGCTCGACCCGGGGTTCCGCGACGTCGTGGCCGAAGGGATCCTCGTCGCCGTCAAGCGCCTCTACCTGCTGGGCCAGGACGACAAGCCCACCGGCACGTTCACCTGGGCGGAGGTCCTCCAGCGCGAGGCCAACCGTCCGGCCGCCGCGCGCTGAGGACCCCCGCTCCTACCAGCCGGCCCGCGCCGGGGCCGGCGCGGCGGCCGGGGCCGTCGAGATGGTCACCGAGCCCAGGAGCTGGGCGATGGCCGCCTCGACGTCCTCCTTCCAGTTGAAGCCGGTGCGCAGCTCGTAGCGCATCCGCGGCCAGCGCGGGTGCGGCTGCACGGTCTTGAAGCCGACGGCCCGCAGGAAGGCGGCGGGCAGGACGCAGGTCGGCGTGTCCTCGTCGGTGCGCCCGTGGGCCTCGGCGCGCGGGCGGTCGGCGTCGTCGGCGAAGGCCTCGACGGCCTTGACGCCGCGACGGGTGAGGTCGCGGACCACGTCCTGCACCAGCAGGCGCCCGACGCCCTCGCCGGCGAAGTCCGGCAGCACGTGCAGGCCGCAGAGGAGCACGGCGTCCGGGGACACCGGCGCGGTGGGGAAGGCCGCGGCGCGGGGGACGACGTTGGGCGGGGCGTAGAACGCGAAGCCGGCGGGGACGCCGTCGACGTGGGCGATGCGCCCGCACGAGCCCCACTCGAGGAGCACGCCGGAGACCCACGCCTCCTTCTCCAGCTCGACGGTGCCGAACTCCTCCGCCTGGTCGGACAGGTGCGGCGGGATCTCCCAGTACACGCAGCGGCGACACTGCTTGGGCAGCTCCTCGATGTTGTCGAGGGTGACCCCGACACAGCTCCGCGACACGCGTCCCGCCTTCCCCGACGTTGGCCTGGCCGTCGCGCGCACCTCGTGCACCGCGTCGTCCCGACCGGGTCCGCGGCGAGGCTACCGGCCCCGCCTCCGGTCCTGCCGATCACGGTCCCCCGGGTGGACGAACCCGCCCTCCACCCGGGGGAGGCCCGAGCGGTCCCGGGGTGGCCCTCGCTCTCCGTCGATCTCAGGGCGCCCCCAGATCGACGCTGAGCGCCGCGACGATCAATCCTGGGGTGGAGGGCCCGCCGAGGGGTCCCGTCCCATCAGGCGCGCGATGCGCTCCAGATCGTCGACCGAGCCGAACTCGACGACGATCCGGCCCTTGCGCTGACCCAGCTCGACCTTGACGCGGGTGTCGAACTGGTCCGACAGGCGCTCGGCGAGGTCCTGCAGGCCCGGCGCACGCATGGGCCGCCGCGCGGGCGCCCGCTTGGCGGGCGGGCTCCCGCCGCGCGCCAGGGTGACCGCCTCCTCCGCCGCCCGCACCGACAGCCCTTCCGCGACGATCCGCGCCGCGAGCTCCTCCTGGGCGCCCGGGTCGTCGAGGCCGAGCAGGGCCCGCGCGTGGCCGGCGGACAGCACCCCGGCCGCGACCCGCCGCTGCACCGCGACGGGCAGCTTCATCAGGCGGATGGTGTTGGTGATCGCCGGCCGGCTGCGCCCGATCCGGTCCGCGAGCTGCTCGTGCGTCACGTCGAACTCGGTGAGCAGCTGCTGATAGGCCGCCGCCTCCTCGAGCGGGTTGAGCTGGACGCGGTGGATGTTCTCCAGCAGGGCGTCGCGCAGGAGGGCGTCGTCGGCGGTGTGCCGCACGATCGCCGGGATGTGCTCGAGCCCGACCCGCTGCGCCGCGCGCCAGCGGCGCTCGCCCATGACGAGCTCGTGGGTGCGCGTCGGCCCGCCGTCCGGGGACGGCTCCGGCGCCGGCAGCTCGCGCACCACGATCGGCTGCAGGAGGCCGAACTCGCGGATCGAGTGCTCGAGCTCGGCGAGGGCGTCCTCGTCGAACACCTGCCGCGGCTGGCGGGAGTTGGCGCGGATCCCGTCGAGGCGCACCTCGCGGTAGACCGCGCCGGAGACCCCGCCGGAGACCCCGCCGGAGACCCCGCCGGAGACCCCGCCGGACACCTCCGTGGCCGGCGGCGTCGTGCCGGTGCCGGCCGCCGCGGTCGACGTCTCGTCGGCCTCGCCGCCGCGCCGGGCGCCGAAGACGACGTCGGTCGCCCGGGAACCCATCCCGGGGCGGGACGCGGGCGTCGCCTCGGTCTCGGGCGGGCCGGTCGGGATGAGCGCGGCCAGCCCGCGACCCAGACCCCCGCGTCGTTCGGTCTTGACTGGTCCAGCTCCGCTCCGCTCCGTGTCCGTCCGCTCCGTCACCGTGCCCCCTCCACCGTCTGCCGCCGGACGACCGAGCGCGCCGCGAACTCGCGGGCGGCGTCGAGGTAGCTCATGGCGCCCCGCGACCCGGGGTCGTAGGTCAGCACCGTCTGGCCGAACCCCGGCGCCTCGGACACCTTGACGCTGCGGGGGATGACGGTGCGCAGCACGACCTCGCCGAAGTGGTTGCGCACCTCGGAGGTCACCTGGTCGGCGAGCTTGGTCCGGCCGTCGTACATGGTCAGCAGGATCGTCGACACGTGGAGCCCGGGGTTGAGGTGCGACTGCACCAGCGCGATGTTGTTGAGGAGCTGGCTCAGTCCCTCGAGCGCGTAGTACTCGCACTGGATGGGGATGAGCACCTCGGGCGCCGCCACCATCGCGTTCAGCGTGAGCAGGCCCAGCGACGGCGGGCAGTCGATGATCACGTAGTCGACGTCGAGGCGGTCGAGCGCGTCGTCGGACAGCGCGTTCTTGAGGCGCGACTCGCGGTTGAGCATCGAGACGAGCTCGATCTCCGAGCCGGCGAGGTCGATGGTCGCCGGCACGCACAGCAGGTCCTCGGAGCGCTCGCACACCGCGGCGGCCTGATCGATCGTCAGCTCGCCGAGCAGCACCTCGTAGATCGACGGCGTCCCGCTGCGGTGGTCCACGCCGAGCGCGGTGCTGGCGTTGCCCTGCGGGTCGAGGTCGACGACGAGCACGCGCGCGCCGTGCAGCGCCAGGGCTGCGGCGAGGTTGACCGCGCTCGTGGTCTTGCCGACGCCGCCCTTCTGGTTCGCGACGGTGATGACGCGGCGCTCGGCCGGCCGGGGGAGCCGGTGGTCCTCGGGGTGGAGCACGCGTGCCGCGCGGGCGGCTTCCTCGGCGATCGGGGTCATGCCCTCGTCACCGCCGGGGTAGAGCACCTCGCCGGCCCCGAGGACGCCGGCACCGGCGCTGTTGGCCGCGTCGCTGACCGCCTCCCGCACCTTCTCGGCCGAGGGCCGGTCGCCGCCCGACGTTCCACGTGGAACCGGACGGCTAGACATCGGTCGATCGGTCACGGGCACGATCCTTCCTGCCGCGCGAGCGGCCTCCGGCGGGGGAGTGGCCGCGTCGCTCGCTCCGACTTACCAGCACGACGGTGGTCGCTGCGTCTCCCACGCCGCAGCGCACCACGCGGGGCTCCGCCCCGCCCGCCGCACGGATCTCCTTGAGGTCGCGGGCGACCTCGTCGGCCGCGCTCGCACCCTTCATCGCCGCCAGGGTCCCACCCGCCCTCACGAGGGGGAGCGTCCAGGTCGCCAAACGGCCGATCGGGGCCACCGCGCGGGCCGTCACGACGTCGCTCTCGCCGCATTGGCGGCGGGTCTCGCGCTCCTCGGCCCGCCCGCGCACCACGGTCACGTCGAGACCGAGCTCGGCCACGACGTGCTCGAGCCACGCGACCCGCCGGGCCATCGGCTCGAGGAGCGTGATCGCGAGGTCGGGACGCGCGAGGGCGAGCGGGACGCCCGGGAGCCCGGCACCCGACCCGACGTCGACGACCGTCGCGTCGCGGGGCAGGACCTCGCCGACGGCCGCGCTGTTGAGCACGTGGCGCGCCCAGAGGCGCGGGACCTCCCGGGGGCCGATCACGCCCTGCGCGAGACCGGGCCCCGCGAGCAGCGCCACGTACCGCTCCGCTGCCGCAAGGCGGTCACCGAACACGGCGACCGCCTCGGCGGGGGTCGGTGGGACGTCCTCGGCGCCGGTCCCGCCGGCGCCTCCGGCGTCCTCCACGGGCTCACCGTGGGTCGTGCTCATCGCCGTGTTCCACGTGGAACAGCTCCGTCGTCACGGTGCCTCAGCCCTCGGGGTGGACCACGACGCGACGGCGGGGCTCCTCGCCCTCGCTCTCGCTGCGGACCCCGCCGACGTTCGCGACAGCGTCGTGCACGATCTTGCGCTCGAACGGCGTCATCGGCCGCAGCTTCTGGCTCCGGCCGGTGTCCTTGGCCTCCTCGGCCGCCTGGCGGCCGAGGTCGGTCAGCTCGGAGCGGCGCTGGGAGCGCCAGCCGGCCACGTCGAGCATGAGGCGGTTCCGCGACCCGGTCGACTGCTGGACCGCGAGGCGCGTCAGCTCCTGCAACGCCTCGAGGACGTCACCGCGCGCACCGACGAGCTTCTCGAGGTCCTTGCCGCCGTCGACGCTGACGACCGCGCGCCCGGCCTCGACGTCGAGGTCGATGTCCCCGTCGAAGTCCAGGATGTCGAGCAGCCGCTCCAGGTAGTCACCCGCGATGTCGCCCTCTCGGACGAGCTGGTCCTCCGAGCTGCGCTCGGCCCGCGGGGCGTCCTCCGCCGCCGCGCCGGCCTCGCCCACCTCGTCCTGCGACGCCACCGTCTCCGACACGCCGTCTCCTTCCGCCCGGCCCGGGGGCCGTCTCTGGCACGCGCCGCGCCGACGTCGCGCGCGTGCGGGTCCGTGGGTCCGGTCCGCGCCGCGGATGGTCGCGCGCAGGACCGGACGGGCTCGCGGTGGCCGGGCGCCCTGCGTGGGCGCCCGCCACCCGCGGGCTACTTCTTCTTCTTGGGCCGCTTGCCCTGGCCGGACGAGGCGAGCTGCCCGTTCTTGCCGTTGGCCGCACCGCCGCCGTTGCCCCCGCCGCCGTTGCCCTGGGGGGCGCCGCCGCCGTTGGCCCGTGCGACCTTCCCCGGGGTCGCGCTGCCCGACGAGCGGGCGTTCCCGCCGCGTGCCGGACCGACCTTGCCCGGGGCGCGACGCTGGCCGCCGGCACCGTTGCCACCGCCGTTGCCCGAGCCGTTGCCCGAGCCGTTGCCGGAGTTCCCCGAGCTGCCCGGGCCCTTCTTGCCGCCGGGCTTCGCCCCGGGTCGGGGGGCCTTGCCCGGGGCCGGGGTCCCGTCCGTCGCCCCGTCGGCCGGGGTGTCCACGTCGACCGGCTCGGCGTCCACGACGTCCACGTCGGTCGCCGCGCGCTGCCGCTGCGGCTTCTGCCCGGGGCGGGGGGCGAGGGCGTCACGCTGCTCGCGGGCCTGCTCTCGCTTCTCCTCCTCCTCGCGGGCGATCTTGCGGTAGATGAGGAACTGCTGGCCGAGCGTCCAGGTGTTCTGGCTCAGGAAGTAGATGAGGATCGCGACCGGGAAGAAGGCGCCGAAGACCAGCAGGCCGGCCGGGAACAGCCACATCGTGATCTTGCCCATGATCGCGGCCTGAGGGTTGGCCGCGGCCGCCGGGCTCTGGTGCTGCTGGGAGACGCGCGCGGTGAAGTGGGTCGCGATCGCGGCGGCGATCATCAGCGGCAGCGCCACCGGGAGGACGTGCGGCTGGAAGTTGCCGAAGTTGAACGAGATGTGGCCCAGCGACTGCATGCCGCCGGCGATCGCCTCGTTCAGCCGGACACCGAAGATGTCGGCGTTGGTGAACGACTCGATGTCCGCGCGGTCGAACACGTAGTTGTACGGGAAGTTCGGCTGGAAGCCGCGCAGGACGTGGAACAGGCCGATGAACACCGGCAGCTGCACGAGCAGCGGCAGGCAGCCGCCCAGCGGGTTGACGCCGTGCTCCTTCTGGAGCTTCTGCATCTCCTCCGCGAGCTTGGTGCGGTCGTTCTTGTACTTCTCCTGCAGCTTCTTGATCTGCGGCTGGAACTCCTGCATCTTCCGCATGGAGCGGACCTGGCTGATGAAGGGCTTGATCAGCAGCGCGCGCAGGGTGAAGACCAGGAAGATGACCGACAGCGCCCAGGCGAAGCCGTTCGCGGGTCCGAGGACGAAGCCGAACACCTCGTGCCAGAACCACATGATGGCCGACACGGGGTAGTAGATGAAGTTCAGCACGGCTCTCGCTCCTCGGTGTGGGGACCCTCGGCCCCCGGGTCGGCGGCGCGGCGGGGCCACCCGCACCACGTCCGGTCACCGCGTGGCGGCACCGGGTCCAGGCCTCCAGGGTGCCAGGGCGCGCACTTGGCCACCCTGACCAGGGTCAGCCCCGTGCCGACGAGCACCCCGTGAGTGCGCAGCGCGTCGATCGCGTAGGTGCTGCAGCTCGGGTAGAACCGGCACGACGGCGGGAACATCGGCGATATCCACCGCTGGTAGAAGCGCAGCACCACGAGCAGCGCGCGCACCGCCACGGACGGCCGCCCGGCGCGGTCGGGCACCGGCGTCGCCTCCGCCGCGGGGGGCGGCGCCGTCGCGGACGGATCACCCGGCGCGGTCCGCACCGGTGCTCGGTCCTCCACCGATGCGGTCCTCCTCGTCGGGGTCCGGGCGGCGCGTCCCCGGAGAGCCGGGGAAGCCGTGCGCGCCGGCTCCGGTCCCGTCCATGGTGCCCGTCCGCGGGCCGGGAAGCGACCGCCCGCGAGGGTCGGTCGCTGCGCCGTGGGAGCATCCGCGCCGTGTCGATCGACGGACGGCCCTCCTCCGAAGGACGGAGCGCGTCGGCCGGGACGCCGGAGGGCCCGGCCCGCCGCGCGCGGGCCGTGCACCGTGTCCTCGCCGCCGCCGCCCGCCGCGGCTCCGTCGTCGAGAAGGAGATCCTCGGGCTGCCGGAGCTCGTCGGCCCGGGCGACGTCTGCCTCGACGTCGGCGCCGAGTTCGGCCTCTACACCCACGTGCTCGCCGACCTCGTCGGGCCGACCGGCGCCGTGCACGCGGTCGAGCCGCAGCGCGGGGCGCACCGCGCGCTGGGGCTCGGGGTGCGGGCCGCGGGGCTGGGATGGGTGCACCTGCACCGGCTCGCCCTCGGCGCCGCGCCCGGACGGGAGGCGCTCTCGGTGCCGCTCCGGCGGGGCCTGCCCGTGCACGGCCGGGCCTACCTGACCGCCGGCGCCCGCGACGCCGGCCCCAACCGCGAGTTCGGCGGGCACCGCCTGGAGACCGTCGTCGTCGAGACCCTCGACGGCCTGGTCGCGGACCTCGGCCTGCGCCGGGTCGCGCTCATCAAGGCCGATGTCGAGGGCGCCGAGGGCGCCCTGGTCGACGGCGCGGCGGCCACGCTCGCGGCTCACCGCCCGCACCTCCTGCTCGAGATCGAGGACCGGCACACCCGCAAGTACGGGATCGCCGCGGCGGACCTGTTCACGCGGCTGACGGGCCTCGGGTACCACGCGTCGGTCTGGGCCGGGGCGTGGCGGCCGGTCAGGGGCATCGTCGACACCGAGCGCAACTACCTCTTCAGTCCGTGAGGCGCAGGCGCGCGAGCGCCGCGTCCAGGTCGTCACCGAGCTGCGCCGAGGTCGCGTCGGCAGCCGCCGGCTGCGCCCGCACCACGAGCTGGGTGCCGGCGGGCAGGACCTCGAGCCGCGGGCGCAGCAGGTGCCGCAGCCGGCGGCTCACGCGGTGTCGCGTCACGGCCGGGCCCACCGCGCGGCCGACGACCAGCCCGGCGCGCGCCGGGTGCACCGGCGGCACCGACCCGGCCGGGCCTGGCGGCGCCACGACGGCGTGCACCACGAGGTGGCGACGCCCGGCGCGACGGCCACGGCGCAGCACGTGGCGGAAGTCCTGGGGCCGGGTGATCCGGCGGTCACGGGGGAGCACGGCGCGGTCGTGCGGGCGACCCGACGCGACACCGGACACGACGACGGGACCGCGTCCACGGTGCGGAGCGGTCCCGTCGGTGTCGGTCCGGCGGGGTCGGGCCCGCCTGCGCGGATCAGGCGCTGATGGTCTCGCGGCCCTTGCGGCGGCGGGCGGCGAGCACCGCACGGCCGGCGCGCGTCCGCATGCGCAGCCGGAAACCGTGGGTCTTCGCCCGCCGACGGTTGTTCGGCTGGAACGTGCGCTTGCCCTTGGCCACGACAGAAACTCCTGCTCCGAGCGCGCCGCGTGAACGCGACGCCACGATGGGTGCCGGCCACCCCGTCGGGCGCCGGATCCGGTCACGACCAGGGTAGCCGGTGCCCCCGCGCCACCGCGCAGGCCGGTCGCCGATCGGGCGCCACCGCCGTCCGGGGGAGGTTGTGGCCCGCGCCGGAGGCTTGTTAGCGTCCTCCTCCCGTCGATAGACGCGGACCCCGAGCGGTCGGGGATCGTCGTGCCGCCGGATGGGCCACCGTGTCAGGGCGCTGGGGGGCGCCCTTCGTACCCGCACGTCACCGCCTGCGCGTCGTCGTGCACAGTTGTGGACAGGACTGTGGACGCGCGCGCCCGCCGACGGGTCACGCGCCGCACGACGCCGCCCCGGACGCCGGGCACAGGGACAGAGGGGGTGGCCGGATGTCGGACCAGCTCTTCGACCTCGACGACACCTGGGGCCAGGTGGTCGCGGAACTGACGGCGGGCTCCGCCGACGGGGCCACCCTGTCGCCGCAGCAGCGCGCCTGGGTCCGCGTGACCCGCCCGCTCGGCCTGCTCGACGACACCGCGCTGCTCGCCGCGCCGAGCGAGTTCGCGAAGGAGGCCATCGAGCGGGCGCTGCGCGACCCCATCGTCGCCGCGCTGTCCCGCCACATCGGCCGCCCGGTCTCGCTCGCGGTCCGCGTCGACCACAGCGCCCGCCCCGCCGCCGACATCGGTCCCTCCACCGCGCCGCTGCCGCGCGTCGGCAGCCGCCCGGAGGACGACGGGCACGGGCCCGGCGACCCGTCCGCCGACGGCCACCACCCGCACGGCCGGCCGGACACCGGCTACCTCGCGGCGACGTCCTCGGCGTCGTCGCCGACGTCCTCGCACCGGGCGGAGGCCATCGCCGCGGCCGCCGGGGTCGGACGGGTGACGCACAACCCCGACCGCGCCCACCCCGAGGAGGAGGTCGACGAGGTCCGCGACGGCCTCGCCGCGGTCCACGAGATCTGGGCCCCGCGCGGGCCCGGCGAGCCGGTCGGGGGGATGCGCGACACCGGGCCGGACCCGTCCCGCGGCGCCCCGCGCTCGCAGACGCGGCTCAACGAGAAGTACACGTTCGACACGTTCGTCATCGGGGCCTCGAACCGCTTCGCCCACGCCGCGGCCGTCGCGGTGTCCGAGGCGCCGGCCCGGGCCTACAACCCGCTGTTCGTCTGGGGCGACTCCGGGCTCGGCAAGACGCACCTGCTGCACGCCGTCGGGCACTACGCCCAGCGCCTCTTCTCCGGCATGCGCGTGCGCTACGTGTCCACCGAGGAGTTCACGAACGACTTCATCAACTCGCTGCGCGACGACCGGAAGATCGCCTTCCAGCGCCGCTACCGCGACGTCGACGTGCTGCTGGTGGACGACATCCAGTTCCTGGAGGGCAAGGAAGGCACCCAGGAGGAGTTCTTCCACACCTTCAACACGCTGCACAACGCGAACAAGCAGATCGTCGTGTCCTCCGACCGGCCGCCCAAGCGGCTGGAGACCCTGGAGGACCGGCTGCGCACGCGGTTCGAGTGGGGCCTGATCACCGACATCCAGCCCCCCGAGCTCGAGACGCGCATCGCGATCCTGCGCAAGAAGGCCGCCGGCGAGCGGATGGCCGCGCCGCCCGAGGTCCTCGAGTTCATCGCCGACCGCATCGAGCGCAACATCCGCGAGCTCGAGGGCGCGCTCATCCGCGTCACGGCCTTCGCGTCGCTCAACCGGCAGCCGATCGACCTCCAGCTCGCCGAGATCGTCCTGCGCGACCTCATCCCCGACTCCCGCCAGTCGGAGATCACCGCGCCCACGATCATGGCCGTGACCGCCGAGTTCTACTCGGTGTCGATCGACGACCTCTGCGGCCCCGGCAAGACCAAGGCGCTCGCCCTGGCCCGCCAGATCGCCATGTACCTCTGCCGCGAGCTCACCGACCTGTCCCTGCCGCGCATCGGGCAGATGTTCGGCAACCGCGACCACACGACGGTCATGCACGCGGACAAGAAGATCCGCAAGGAGATGGCCGAGCGCCGCCGGACCTACGAGCAGGTCCAGGAGCTCACCGCGCGCATCAAGCAGCGCGCCCGCGGCTGACACCCGTCACCCTGGAGCAGCGAACGGGCGGTTCGCTGCCTCGACGCGCGCGAACTCCCCGCTCGCGCGCCCCGAGGGAGCGAGGGACGCCCTCGCTCCGCCTCGGGCAGCCACGGAGTCCCTCGCGCCGCCCGACCCCGCTACCCGGCCGCCGAAATCTCACGCTCCGTCGAGATTCCGGCGCACGTGAGCGACCCAGCGTGACCACTGGAGCCATCGCCGCGCGACGAGACGCCGCCCGTCGGCGCCGAGCACCGGGGCCGGTAGCACACCGCGATCGTTCGACTCCCGATCGACCCACAGCTGGGGACAAGTCTGTGGATATCCACATCGCGACGGTGGAAGCCGCCGGGACGAGCAGGCCGGGTTCGCGGCTGTCCACGGGACACGCCGATCCGTCCCCGGATCCGGCGACCGCCGACGCCGGGGTGTCCACACCGGATCCGGCCGCCCGACCAGCGACGACGCCCGTGCTCCACACCACGCACAGGACCTACTGGTACTGCTGTCTTTCTCTTCTGGGAGAACTTCCAGAGAAGAACGTGTGTGGACGGGCGCCGAGACCGGCCCGAGACCTACCGGGCGGGTACCCCGATCGGCTCGGATCGACCACGGGGCCGGAGTGTCGGACCCCTGCGGCAGGCTCTACCGTGATGGGCCCGCGCCGGGGTCCGTCCCCTGCCGGGGCACGACGCCCGCAGGGAGCCGGACGCCAGGGGGAGGACCCGCGATGAAGTTCCGCGTCGAACGAGACGCACTCGCCGACGCCGTGGCCTTCGTCGCCCGCAGCCTGCCGAGCCGCGCACCCGTCCCGGTCCTCGGCGGTGTCCTGCTCGACGCCGAGGGCGACGGCGCGCTGACGGTCTCGGGGTTCGACTACGAGGTCTCGGCCCGCGTGGAGGTCCCGGCGATGGTGGGCGACGCCGGCCGGGCGCTGGTCTCGGGTCGCCTGCTCGCCGACATCACCCGCGCGCTGCCCCCGCACCCGGTGGACGTCACGGTCGACGGGCCGCGCGCCACGATCGCCTGCGGCAACGCCCGGTTCAGCCTCCCGACGATGTCGGCCGAGGACTACCCGCAGCTGCCGGACATGCCGCCGGTCGCCGGCGCCCTCGCCCCCGAGGTCTTCGCCCAGGCCGTCTCGCAGGTGGCCGTGGCCGCCGGCCGCGACGACACGCTGCCGATGCTCACGGGCATCCGCATCGAGATCGACGGCACGACGCTGACGCTCGCGGCCACCGACCGCTTCCGCCTCGCGGTCCGGGAGTTCACCTGGGAGCCGGGCGAGACGGCCGGCGCCGGCGAGTCCGGCGAGGTCGCGCTCCTCGCCCCGGCCAAGACGCTCTCCGAGGCGGCCAAGACGCTGACGTCGTCGGGCTCGCGCGTCGAGCTCGCGCTCGCGCGCGGCGACGGCCTGCTGGGCCTCGCCGGCGGCGGCCGTCGCTCCACCACGCGGCTGCTCGACGCCGAGTTCCCCCGCTACCGCCAGCTGCTGCCCAAGGAGCACACGTCGGCGGCGGTGCTCGAGATCGCGCCGCTGGTCGAGGCCATCAAGCGCGTGTCGCTGGTGGCCGAGCGCGGCACGCAGGTGCGCCTCGAGTTCGCCGACGACACCCTGCGCCTCACCGCGGGCGGCGACGACGAGGGCAGCGCGGAGGAGGAGATCTCCTGCCGCTTCGTGGGCGAGCCCCTGACCATCGCGTTCAACCCCGGCTACCTGCTCGACGGCCTCGGTGCCCTGGGCGCGGAGCACGCCCACCTGTCGTTCACCACGCCGAGCCGGCCCGCGCTGCTGCGGCCGGCCACGCCGCCCGGGGACGCCGGCGGCGGCGCGGACGCCGTCGAGGGCGCACCGTCCGAGGGCGGGGCCACGGCCGTCGAGCCGGGCCCGGGTGACACGGCCGACGATCTCCCGGAGCCCCGTCCCGGGTATCTGTACCTGCTGATGCCGGTGCGCCTGCCGGGCTGACCCGGCGCTGGCCGGCCCGCACCCCACGAGAGGAACCCAGACGTGCAGCTCGGGATGGTCGGACTCGGACGTATGGGCGGCAACATGGCCGAACGCCTCCGGGCGGCCGGTCACGAGGTCATCGGTTACGCCAACGACGGTTCGGGCGACGTCGCGTCGCTGGAGGAGCTGGTCAAGGCGGTGGCGGCGCCGCGCACGCTGTGGCTGATGATCCCGGCGGGCGAGCCGACGCACTCGACGGTCCGCGACCTGGCCGACCTGCTGGAGCCGGGCGACCTCGTGGTCGACGGGGGCAACAGCAAGTTCACCGACGACACGGTGCACGCCGAGCTGCTCGACGCCCGCGGGGTGCGCTACGCCGACTGCGGGGTCTCCGGCGGGGTCTGGGGCCGCACCGAGGGCTACGGGCTCATGGCCGGCGGCGACGCGGCGGACATCGAGCGGCTGATGCCGGTGTTCGACGCCCTGCGCCCCGAGGGCCCGCGCGAGGAGGGCTTCGTGCACGCCGGCCCGGTCGGCGCGGGGCACTACGCGAAGATGGTCCACAACGGCGTCGAGTACGGCCTCATGCAGGCCTACGCGGAGGGCTACGAGCTGCTGTCGGCCGGCGGCCCGGTCGACAACGTCGGCGCGGTGATGAAGGCGTGGAGCCGCGGCACGGTGGTGCGCAGCTGGCTGCTCGACCTCATGGTCCGCGCGCTCGAGGCCGACCCGCACCTCGACCAGATCACCGGCTACGCCGAGGACTCCGGCGAGGGCCGCTGGACGGTCGACGAGGCCATCGTGCACGCGGTGCCCGCGCCGGTGATCTCGGCGGCCCTGTTCGCCCGGTTCGCCTCGCGCCAGGTCGACTCCCCGGCGATGAAGGCCGTCGCGGCCCTGCGCGCCCAGTTCGGCGGCCATGCCACCCACAAGTCGGGCGAGGCCGCGAACGAGCCGCCCACCGGGGGCTGAGCCGCACCGTGTACGTGCGGGCGCTGTCGGTCACCGACTTCCGTTCCTGGGAGCAGGCCGAGCTCACCTTCGCGCCCGGCGTCTCGGTCCTGGTGGGGGCGAACGGCCAGGGCAAGACCAACCTCGTCGAGGCGATCGGCTACCTCGCGTCGCTGTCGTCGCACCGCGTGGCCGGGGACGCGCCGCTGATCCGCCGCGGGGCCTCGTCGGCGACGGTGCGGGCGGTCGCGGTCAACGAGGGCCGCGAGCTCACCGTCCAGGTCGAGATCGCGAGCGGGCGGGCCAACCGTGCCCGGGTCAACCGGTCGCCGGTGCGCAGCCCGCGCGAGATCCTCGGCATCGTGCGGACCGTGGTGTTCGCCCCCGAGGACCTCGCGCTGGTGCGTGGCGACCCGAGCGAGCGCCGCGGCCTGCTCGACGACCTCCTGGTGGCCCGTGCGCCGCGCTGGGCGGGGGCGCGGGCGGACTACGACAAGGTGCTGCGCCAGCGCTCCGCGCTGCTCAAGACCGCGCGCAACGCCCGCGGCGACACGAGCACGCTCGACGTGTGGGACGCCCACCTGGCCCGGGCGGGGGCGGTGCTGGTCGCCGGGCGCCTCGAGCTCACCGCGGCCCTGGCCCCGCACGTCACCGCCGCCTACGCCGAGGTCGCCCCGGAGTCGGAGCCCGTCGCCGCGCGGTACCGCTCCAAGGTCGGGGACATCGACGCGCTGGGCGCCCCGGACGTCGCGACCCCGGACGCGGCGGCGGTCGAGGAGATGCTCCTCGAGGAGATGCGCCGCCGGCGGCACCAGGAGATCGAGCGCGGCGTCTGCCTCGTCGGGCCGCACCGCGACGACCTCGAGCTCACGCTCGGCGAGGGCCCGGCCAAGGGCTACGCCAGCCACGGCGAGTCGTGGTCGCTCGCGCTCGCGCTGCGCCTCGGGGGCTTCGAGCTGCTGCGCGGGGAGGGCTCGGAGCCCGTGCTCGTGCTCGACGACGTGTTCGCGGAGCTCGACGTCCGCCGTCGCCGGGCCCTGGCGAGGACGGCCGCCCGTGCCGAGCAGGTGCTGGTCACGGCCGCGGTGGATGACGACGTCCCGGACGACCTGCAGGGTGCACGCTACGTGGTCGAATCGGGCACCGTGCGTGAGATGGCGCCGGCGTTACGGACGACAGGGGGTGGTTCTGGTGAGCCGGACGCGTGATGTTGCAGGGGGTTCTGGGGACAGACCTGTGGACGCTGTGGACAACTCGGTCGACAGGTCGGTCGCGGGCGGTCCTCCGTCCCCGGATCCGGCGCCGGAGCAGGGAGGGCGCCCGCGTGACGCTGTCCACACCCCCGATCGGGACGATCCGGACGCCGGCGAGAAGGGGTCACCGGCCGTGTCCGACCCGCCGCGACGCGGTGCCGACCTCGCCCGCGACGCCCTGGCGGCCGCCCGGGAGGCGACGGCCGCGCGCCGGGCCGCGGCCAGGGCGGCGGGCGTCCGCAAGCCCGTGCGCCGTGGCGGCGGAGGGCTGGGACGGCCCCGGCGGCGCGGCTGGTCGGGGGCCGGCGCGGACGAGCGCGACCCGCAGACGCTGGGGCGCCTCGCGTCGCGGCTCTCCGGCGACCGGGGCTGGGCCCCGCAGCTGGCCGGCGGTGCGGTGTTCGGGCGCTGGGTGGAGCTGGTCGGCGCCGAGGTCGCCGAGCACGCCCGTCCGGAGTCCCTGCGCGACGGGGTGCTCACCGTGGCGGCCGACTCCACCGCCTGGGCGACCCAGCTGCGCCTGCTGCAGCGCCAGCTGATCGGCCGGCTCGCCGCCGGGCTCGGCGACGGCGTGGTGACGACCATGCGCATCCACGGACCGGCGGCCCCGAGCTGGCGTCGCGGGCCGCGGCACGTCTCCGGCCGGGGGCCACGCGACACGTACGGCTGAGCGCGCGCAGGGCGTCTCACGGCTCCCGGAGACCCGCGCGAGGGCCGTCGGGGGTGCCTCGCGGGCGGTCGGACCCTCCCGATGTCGATTTCGCCGCGCTGTGACGCGCTGAGCCGCGTGCCCGGGCCGTTCTGCGGGGAGCGACCCGGTAGAATGGAGGCAGTTGGACCGCCCGCGCGCGCGACGCGCGGGGGGTCGCGTCCACGCGAGGGAGACACCAGAGCTCGTGGCAGCCGCACAGAACTCGGCCCAGAAGAAGAACAACGGGGACTACAGCGCCTCGTCCATCACCGTCCTCGAGGGCCTGGAGGCCGTGCGCAAGCGGCCCGGCATGTACATCGGATCGACCGGCGAGCGGGGTCTGCACCACCTCATCTGGGAGGCGGTCGACAACTCCGTCGACGAGGCGATGGCCGGCTACGCCACCTACGTCCACGTGTCGCTGCTCGCCGACGGCGGCATCTCGGTGGTCGACGACGGCCGCGGCATCCCGGTCGACACCCACCCGGTGGAGAAGAAGCCGGCCGTGGAGATGGTGCTGACCATGCTCCACGCGGGCGGCAAGTTCGACGACAAGTCGTACGCCGTCTCCGGCGGTCTGCACGGCGTCGGCATCTCGGTGGTCAACGCCCTGTCGACGGCGCTCGACGTCGAGATCCACCGCGACGGCCAGATCTGGACGCAGCACTACGACCACTCGGTGCCCGGCGAGCTCGTCGCGTCCGGCAAGACCCGCAAGACCGGCACCTCGATCACGTTCTGGGCCGACCCGACGATCTTCGAGACCACGACCTACAACCTGGAGACCGTCTCGCGGCGCCTCCAGGAGATGGCCTTCCTCAACAAGGGCCTGACGATCGTGCTGCGCGACGAGCGCAAGCCCGAGGGCGAGGACCCCGAGGGCGCGGAGCTCGACGAGGCGCCCGACGCCGAGGGCTACGTGTCCAAGGTCAAGGAGCGCACGTTCCACTACCCGGGCGGCCTCGAGGACTTCGTCGCCCACATCAACCACGCCAAGGAGCCGATCCACCGCAAGCCGGTGGGGTTCCAGGCCGACGGCACCGGCCACCAGGTCGAGGTCGCGATGCAGTGGAACGCGGGCTACTCCGAGTCCGTCTACACGTTCTGCAACACGATCAACACCACCGAGGGCGGCACCCACGAGGAGGGCTTCCGCTCCGCGCTGACCGCGACGGTCAACCGCTACGCGCGCGACAAGAAGCTCATCAAGGACAAGGACCCGGCGCTCACCGGCGACGACATCCGCGAGGGCCTCGCCGCGATCGTCTCGGTGAAGGTGGCCGAGCCCCAGTTCGAGGGCCAGACCAAGACCAAGCTCGGCAACACCGAGGTGCGCTCGTTCGTCCAGAAGGTCTGCAACGAGCACCTCTCCGACTGGTTCGAGGCGAACCCGGCCGAGGCCAAGACCATCATCAACAAGGCGGTCGGCTCGGCCCAGGCCCGGCTGGCCGCCCGCAAGGCGCGCGAGCTGGTGCGCCGCAAGACGGCGGGTGACCTCGGCGGCCTGCCCGGCAAGCTCGCGGACTGCCGCAGCAACGACCCGGAGCGCAGCGAGGTCTACATCGTCGAGGGCGACTCGGCGGGCGGCTCGGCCAAGTCCGGTCGCGACTCCATGTTCCAGGCGATCCTCCCGATCCGCGGCAAGATCATCAACGTCGAGAAGGCCCGCATCGACCGCGTCCTCAAGAACAACGAGGTCCAGTCGATCATCACGGCGCTCGGCACCGGGATCCACGACGAGTTCGACCTCAGCAAGCTGCGCTACCACAAGATCGTGCTGATGGCCGACGCCGACGTCGACGGCCAGCACATCCGCACGCTGCTGCTGACCCTGCTCTTCCGGTTCATGCGCCCGCTCGTGGAGAACGGCCACGTGTTCCTCGCGCAGCCGCCGCTCTACAAGATCAAGTGGAGTGGCCGCAACGCGGAGCCCGACTTCGCGTACTCCGACCGCGAGCGCGACGGCCTGATCGAGGCCGGCCGCGCGGCCGGCAAAAAGATCAACAAGGACGACGGCGTCCAGCGCTACAAGGGCCTCGGCGAGATGAACGCCAAGGAGCTGTGGGAGACGACGATGGACCCGTCGACCCGGATGCTGCTGCAGGTCACGCTGGACGACGCGGCCACCGCCGACGAGCTGTTCAGCGTGCTCATGGGCGAGGACGTCGAGTCCCGCCGCTCGTTCATCACCCGCAACGCCAAGGACGTGCGGTTCCTCGACGTCTAGTCGAGGTCCAGGGACGCGAGCGGCGTGGTTTCCCGTGGAACCGCCCGCTTCGTCCCGAACCCCGGGCACACCCGCTGACCGGCGGGAACACGCCGGTCTCGGTGGCCCGGGGGAGCCGGGGGGAGACCCCCGGCCCCGATAGCATCGGTTGAGTCCGGCGCCCGGGTGAGGGCGCCCAGGAAGGTGAGCGCGTGACCGAGACGACCCTGCCTCCCGGTGGGTCCGGCGACCGCATCGAGCCGGTCGACATCCAGCAGGAGATGCAGCGCTCCTACATCGACTACGCGATGTCGGTCATCGTGGGCCGGGCGCTGCCGCTGGTGGAGGACGGGCTCAAGCCGGTGCACCGCCGCGTCCTGTACTCGATGTACGACTCCGGCTTCCGGCCGGACCGCAGCTACGTCAAGTGCGCCCGCGTCGTCGGCGACGTCATGGGGAACTACCACCCCCACGGCGACTCCGCGATCTACGACGCCCTCGTGCGCCTCGCGCAGCCGTGGTCGATGCGCTACCCGCTGATCGACGGCCAGGGCAACTTCGGCTCGCCGGGCAACGACCCGGCGGCCGCCATGCGCTACACGGAGTGCCGCCTCACCCCGCTCGCGATGTCGATGCTCGCCGACATCGACGAGGAGACCGTCGACTTCGCGGACAACTACGACGGCCGCACCCAGGAGCCGTCGGTGCTCCCGGGCCGCGTGCCCAACCTGCTGATCAACGGCAGCGCCGGCATCGCGGTCGGCATGGCCACCAACATGCCCCCGCACAACCTGCGCGAGGTGGCGGCCGGCGCCACGTGGGCCCTAGACAACCCCGAGGCCTCGGAGGAGGAGACCCTCGAGGCCCTCATGGAGCGCATCAAGGGCCCCGACTTCCCCACCGCCGGCCTCGTCGTCGGCACCGACGGCATCGAGGCGGCCTACCGCACCGGCCGCGGCTCGATCCGCATGCGCTCGGTGGTGGAGGCCGAGGAGGACGCCAAGGGCCGCACGATCCTGGTCGTCACCGAGCTGCCGTACCAGGTCAACCCGGACTCGCTCATCGAGTCGATCGCGACGCTGGTGCGCGACGGGCGCATCCAGGGCATCTCGGAGATCAACGACGAGTCGTCGGACCGCGTGGGCCGGCGCATCGTCATCACGCTGCGCCGCGACGCCGTCGCGAAGGTCGTGCTGAACAACCTCTACAAGCACACGCAGCTGCAGTACAGCTTCGGCGTCAACATGCTCTCGATCGTCGACGGCGTGCCGCGCACCCTGCGCCTCGACCAGATGATCCGGCACTGGATCCGCCACCAGATCGACGTCATCGTCCGGCGCACGCGCTACCGCCTGCGCAAGGCCGAGGAGCGGGCCCACATCCTGCGCGGTCTGGCCAAGGCGCTCGACGCGCTCGACGAGGTCATCGCGCTGATCCGCGCGTCGGAGACCGTCGACGTCGCCCGCGCCGGCCTCATCGAGCTGCTCGACATCGACGACGTCCAGGCGCAGGCGATCCTGGACATGCAGCTGCGGCGCCTCGCCGCCCTCGAGCGCCAGAAGATCCTCGACGAGCTGGCCGAGATCGAGGAGACCATCCGCGACCTCGAGGACATCCTCGCCCGGCCCGAGCGGCAGCGGCAGATCGTCCGCGACGAGCTCGGCGAGATCGTCGAGAAGTACGGCGACGACCGCCTGACGCGGCTCGTGGGCTACGACGGCGAGGTCGCGGACGCTGACCTCATCGCCGTCGAGGACATCGTCGTCACGATCACGCGCACCGGCTACGCGAAGCGCACCAAGACCGATCTGTACCGCACCCAGAAGCGCGGCGGCCGCGGCGTGCAGGGCGCGACGCTGAAGCAGGACGACATCGTCTCCCACTTCTTCGTCTGCTCCACGCACGACTGGCTGCTGTTCTTCACCAACAAGGGCCGCGTCTACCGGGCGAAGGCCTACGAGCTTCCCGAGGCCAACCGCAACGCCCGCGGCCAGCACGTGGCGAACCTCCTGGCGTTCCAGCCGGAGGAGCAGATCGCCCAGGTCATGCACATCCAGGACTACACCGCGGCGCCGTACCTGGTGCTCGCGACGAAGGCCGGCCTGGTGAAGAAGTCGCGGCTGGTCGACTTCGACTCGAACCGCTCCGGCGGGCTCATCGGCATCAACCTGCGGGAGAACGACGAGCTGGTCGGCGCCGTGCTGTGCTCGGGCGACGACGACCTCCTGCTCGTCTCGGCCGAGGGCCAGTCGATCCGCTTCACCGCCACCGACGACGCCCTGCGGCCGATGGGCCGGGCGACGTCGGGTGTCACGGGCATGCGGTTCAACAGCGGTGACGAGCTGCTCTCGCTCGGCGTGGTCCGCGACGGGACGTTCCTGCTGGTCGCGACCGGCGGCGGCTACGCCAAGCGCACGCCGATCGAGGAGTACCCGGTGCAGAACCGGGGCGGCAAGGGCGTCCTGACGCTGCAGTACGACCGTCGTCGCGGCACGCTGGTCGGCGCACTCATCGTCGAGCTCGACGACGAGCTGTACGCGATCACCGAGAGCGGTGGGGTGATCCGGACGACCGCCAAGGAGGTCCGCAAGGCGGGCCGCCAGACCAAGGGCGTGCGTCTGATGAACCTCGGCGAGGGTGGCACGCTGCTCGCCATCGCGCGCAACGCGGAGAACGCGGCCGACCCCGACGCCGGCGGGTCGACCACCCAGCCCCAGCCGTGACCGACCGTCACCGACCGACGAGACGAGTCCAGCCGTGAGCACACCGAGTAAGCCGGACGACCCGGACCCCGCGAGCGACTCGGAGTCGTCGGGCACCGGCGGCACCCGGACGAGCACGGAGGAGGTCGCCCGTCCCGCGGAGTCGGGTGGATCGTCGACGACGCGGGTCGCGGCCGTCGAGGACGACGGCGAGGCGGCCCCGGACGGGCCGGGGGCCGGGGAGTCCCGGGAGTCCGGCGAGGGGTCCGGGTCGGGCTCGGGCGCGGCGAGCGGGTCGTCGTCCGGCCCCGCCGGCCCGCCTCCGCCGTGGCAGCGCGGTGGGGCGTCCTCCGGGCCCACGGGCCCGCCGTCGGGTCCCCTGCCCGCCGGGGGGCGCCCGGCCGGGCCGCCCGCCGGTGGTCCGTCCCGGTCGGGTCCGGGTGGCCCGGGCGGGCCGCACCCGCCGTCGGGTCCCTTCCCGCGTCCGGGCGGCCCCGGTCCGCAGGGTCGGCCGGCGGAGGGCCAGGTCGGCCCGCCGTCGGGCGGCATCCCGATGTCGGTCCGCATGGGTCCCGCGTCCGGCACCGCCCGGCCGACGAGCACCGGGGAGGGCGGTCCCGCGGGCCGCACGGGGGCGACCACCGCGTCGGGCATCGACGCCCCGACCAACCAGCTCTCGCCCGAGCAGCTGGGCCTGCGCGGGCGGGACGAGGAGGAGCCGCGCCGCGAGCCCGACGACGTCGCCGAGCTCTCGGCCGGTCGTCCCCGCACCGGCAAGGCGCCGCGGCGCGCGAGCCTGCAGGTGCGCCGCTTCGACCCGTGGTCGGTGCTCAAGCTCGCCCTCGTGCTGGGTGTCGCGTTGTTCTTCGTGTGGATGTTCGCGGTCGGCGTGCTCTACGCGGTGCTCGACGGCATGGGCGTCTGGGCGCAGCTCAACGGCACGTACCAGGACCTGACGTCCGACGCCGGCGGCAACGGCGAGCTGATCACCGCGGGCGGCGTCTTCGGCGTCGCGGCGGTGATCGGGGTCGTGAACATCATCCTGTTCACGGCGCTGGCCAGCGTCTCGGCGTTCATCTACAACATCTCCGCCGACGTGGCGGGCGGGATCGAGGTCACGCTCTCCGAGCGCGACTGATGGGCCCGGGGCGGGTGCGGGTCGTCCGGTGACGGTCGGGTACCGTGACGTCCACACCTCGCGGGGCCCATAGCTCAGTTGGTTAGAGCGCGTCGCTGATAACGACGAGGTCGCTGGTTCAAATCCAGCTGGGCCCACTCCCCGGACACCACAGCAGACACGAACGGCCCCGGAGCGTCGCGCTCCGGGGCCGTCGTCGTGCGTGCCCGGCTCAGCCCGAGAAGGTGGCGGCCTGGTCGGAGCCCTTGCGCTGGGCCTCCCACGCCTCGACGACGTTGTTGGGCACGCGGCCGCGGTCGGACACCTCGAAGCCCTGGGCCTTGGCCCACTCGCGGATCTGCTTCGAGGTCTCGCGGTCGTAGCCGCCCGGGGACGTGGCCCGCGGGGTGCCCGTGCCTGCGCCGCCGGAACGGCGACGGCCGCCACCGGCCGACCGGCGGCCACCGGTACGGCGCGCGGCCGCGATGTAGTCGGCGAGCGCGTCGCGCAGCTTCGAGCTGTTCTTGTCGTCGAGGTCGATCTCGTACGTCACGCCGTCGAGTGCGAACTCGACCGTGGTGATGTCCTCGGCCTCTTCCCCGGTCAGGTCGTCGACCAGGGTGACGATGGTCTTCTGCGCCATGGCGGGCGTGACTCCTCACTACGTCATCGAACCGACGATGTGTCGTCCATTCGCTGCGAGATTAGCAAAGAAATCGCGCCCCGGACGCGGGGGACCCGAATCGTGGCGTTCGGCGTCACGACCCGGACGACAAATGGGCGACCAGTCCCTCCAGTCCGCTGGCGAACACATCCGTGGCGAAGAACTCACTGAGCCGTTCGGCCTCCGCCGGGTCGCAGTCGAAGACGACCGACCAGGCGACGAAGCTTTCTCCGGTCGACGTCACGGGGTAGACGCGACTGGTGGCGCGATAGTCCTGGACCGGGAACGGCGATTCGAGGATGGCGTAGGTCAGCGTGTGCGTGCGGTCGTCGAGGGCGACCAGCTGCTCGCGCACGATGCCCCCGTCGCCGAGGGTCAGCTTGCGCACGGCGCCGACCTGGTCGGCGCGGGCGCCGCCCTCGAGCTCGCTGGCCGAGATGGCCGGCACCCAGGACGCCAGCGAGTCGAAGTCGCGGATCACCCGCCACACGGTGCCGGGGTCGGCGGGGATGACGGCGCTGGCCATGGTCTCGGGCATCAGTGGTCCTCCTGCTGGGCGGATGCGGGGCGGAGCTCGACGAACTCGCGGGTCGTGGCGGTCAGGGCCCGCTCGGTGGGCAGGCGCTCCATGCTGCTGGCGCCGTAGAAGCCGTGGCAGGTGCGCGCCCGGGACAGGACGTACGCGGCGTCGTCGGGCGACGAGACGGGCCCGCCGTGGACGAGCACGAGGACGTCGTCGCGCACCTCGCGGGCGGCCGTGGCCCACTCGTCGGTGAGGGCGACGCAGTCGTCGAGCGATTTCGCGGTCTGCGCGCCGATGGATCCGCCGGTGGTCAGTCCCATGTGGCAGACGACGATGTCCGCGCCGGCCTGCGTCATCGCGCGGGCGTCGTCGGCGGAGAAGACGTACGGCGTCGTCAGCAGATCCTCCTCGTGCGCTGCGGCGACGAGCTCGACTTCCCGGTCGAAGCCCATCCCGGTCTCCTCGAGATTCACCCGGAAGGTGCCGTCGATGAGCCCGACGGTCGGAAAGTTCTGGATGCCGGCGAACCCGAGATCCCGCAGCTCGCGCAGGAAGCGGTGCCGGATGAGGAAGGGATCGGTGCCGTTCACGCCCGCGAGGACCGGCGTGTGGTCGACGACGGGGACGACCTCGCGCGCCATCTCGACGACGATGTCGTTCGCGTTGCCGTAGGCGAGCAGGCCGGCGAGCGAACCGCGTCCCGCCATGCGATAGCGGCCGGAATTGTAGATGACGATGAGGTCGATCCCGCCCTCCTCCTCGCAGCGCGCGGAGAGGCCGGTGCCGGCGCCGCCGCCGACGATCGGCTCGCCGCGCTCGACCTTGGCGCGCAGGCGCTCGAGGATCTCGGCGCGGGTCACGGGCGTCCTCCGGTGTTCTCGGTGATCTCGGTGATCTCGCCGAGCGCGGCGACCAGCGTGGCGGCGAACTCGGGGTCGTTGACGTGGTGCGGGCTCTCGACGAGCCGGTGGTCGTCGGTGGTCCGGAACCGCTCGCGCAGGGTGTCGAACAGCGCGGCGTCCGCCTCGGGGTCGGCGAAGGGCATGCCCGGGGCGTCGAGGGCCGACACCCCGCCGGTCGGCAGCACGAGGCGGACCGGGCCGGGGCAGGCGTTGAGCCCGTCGGCGAGGAACGTCGCGGCCGCCCGGCAGTCGTCGGGCGTCGTGCGCATCAGCGTCACCTGGGCGTTGTGCTCGTAGAGCGTCCGGTCGCGGAACCGTTCGGGCACGGTGTCCGGTGCCCCGAAGTTGACCATGTCCAGCGCGCCGACCGACCCGACCCAGGGGATCCCCGACCGCGCGATCGCCCCGAGCCGGTCCTCGGTGGCGGCCATGACGCCGCCGACGACCATGTCCGCGATCTCGGTGGTGCTGACGTCGACGACGGCCGCCACGAGCCCGTCGTCGACGAGCTTCTCCATCGCCCGCCCGCCGGTGCCGGTGGCGTGGAAGACGAGGCAGTCCCACTGCCCGTCGAGCGCGTCGGTCACGGCGGTGACGCACGGCGTGGTCACCCCGAACATCGTCAGCCCGAGCGCCGGCTTCTCCTGCGCGGCCGGCGCCTCGGCGCCGATCATCCCGCCGAGCGCGTGCGCGGCGTTGGCGAGCACCGTCCGGCTGATGCGGTTCAGCCCGGCGACGTCGGTGACCGAGTACATGAGCGTCAGGTCGACGGACCCGACGTACGGCGCGACGTTGCCCGAGGCCACCGTGGACACCACCAGCTTCGGCGTCCCGACCGGCAAGCGCTGGAGCGCCGGCGTCACCAGCGCGGTGCCGCCCGAGCCGCCGAGCGCGATGACGCCGGCGACGTCGTCGCGGGTCGGCAGCCATTGCTCGAGCGCGGCGCTCATCGCCGAGACCGAGCTGCCGCGGTCGCCGGTGAAGGCGTCCGCTCCGGCGATGTCGTGCGGTCCGACGTCCGCCGTGCTCGCCGCGCCGTCGCTCGTGCCCACGTCCACGGTGGTCACCGCGTGGCCCGCGTCCCGCAGGAGCCCCGCGACGTAGCGCAGCTCCTCGCCCTTCGTGTCGAACGTGCCCACCACGTAGGCACGGCCGGTCGAGCCCATCGGTCGCTCCCGTCCTCGATGCCGTCGTCCGCGTGAGTCCTACCGCGCTTTCGAGCGAGGGGCACCCTCGGTCGATCTACCGGGCCGGGGGCGCCCCTCGCCGGCGACGACGTCGGGCGCGTGCCGGTGCTGCGGTACCGTGGGCCGCGTCGACACGGGAAGGGGTGCGGTGAAGGCACTCGTCACGCTCGCCCTGGCCGCCGGGGCCGCCGTGGTGCTGCGGCGCCGACGCGATCAGCGACCCACCCGCGACGTCTGGCACGAGGCGACCACCTCGTCCTGACACCCCTCGGGGACGTAGCTCAATTGGCAGAGCACCGCCTTTGCAAGGCGGGGGTTGAGGGTTCGATTCCCTTCGTCTCCACCCATCCTGACCTGCACTGATGTGTTCCACGGGAAACATCAACCGTCCTCCTTCCCCTGGTGGGGCACATCTGGGGCACTCACGGCGGCGTCCATCCGGTCGGCGAGGTCATCGAGCCGGTCCGGGAACAGGTGGCCGTAGAGGTCGAGCGTCAGCGTCGCCGTCTTGTGGCCGAGCATCTGCTGGACGACCTTCACGTCCGCGCCCGAGGCGATCGCCAAGGACGCCGCGGTGTGCCGGAGCTCGTGCGGGTGGAAGCCGGCCGGACCGACGAGCCGCACGGCCGGGTCGAAGGTGTTGCGTCGGAAGTTCCGTCCCCGCAGAACGCCACCGGCCGGCGCCGTGAAGACGAGGCCGTCCGGCTCCTTGTCCTCCACGAGCGGCTCGAGGTCCGCGACGAGGAAGCGCGGCAGCGGGACCGTGCGGCGGGCGTGGGTCTTGGGCGCGCCCCAGACCAGTCGGCCGTTGACCTCGGTGACGGATTCCGCGACGGCCAGGCGCCGGCGCCCGAGGTCGACCCGCCTGACCCGGAGTGCAGCCGCCTCACCCCAGCGGAGCCCGGTGTAGGCCAGCAGACGCACCAGCGGCGCGTAGTCCTCGCACGCCTTCGCGAGCATTGCGACCGACGCGTGGTCGAGGTAGCGGTGGTCCGGCAGCGCCGGCCGACGAATGCGGATGCCGGCCGCCGGGTTCTTCGTGATCCGGTCGTCGGTGACCGCCCACGCCATGACCTGCGAGAGGACGCGATGCACCTTGTCGACCGAGCTGGGCGAGAGCGTGGCGCCGAGCTGGGTCACCCACTTCTGCACCTCGGCGTGGCGCACCGACGAGAGCCGGGTCGTGCCCCAGCGCGGCACGATGTAGTTCTCGATCGCGCCGCGGTACCGGTCGTAGGTCGAAGGCGTCAGGTGCCCCTGAGCAGCGAGCCAGTCGCGAGCCCACTCACCGACGAGCAGCCGACCGGCTCCCGGGTCGATGTAGGAGCCGGACCGCATGTCGTGCTCGACGGACGCGGCGTAGCCCTCGGCGTCGGTCTTGCGGCGGAAGGCCTTCTTGCGCTGGGAGCCGTCGGGGTCGCGCCACCGCACGAGCCAGCGGGAGCCGCGGCCGTAGCGGTCGGTCCGCACCGGCCCGTCCTGTGTCTTGCGGTGCCACCGGTCGTCGATGTCGGCCATCAGGCTGCGCCTCTGGGCGAGGACGTCTCTCCGTTGAGCCAGGCGTGGAAGCGCTCGCGCGGGATCAGGTACCGCTTGCCTATGCGGATCGACGGGATCGCCCCGGAGCGCACGTGCTCGTACGCCTTGCCCCGGGCGACACCGAGCAGAGCGGCGACATCGTCCACGGTGTAGGTCAGTGGCTCCATATCTCTCAGCTCCTTGCCGTGGTGGTCGTACGGAGTGGTCGGGCCTGTCGGGCTCGGCACAGCAGCCCAGCGAGGTTGGTGGCGGTGGACGAGTCGAGGCAGGCAGCCGCGGTGATGGCGCGGCGCTCCTCGCGGCCGAGGTCGAGCCCGGCCAGCGGCCGCACCAGGGCGTCGACGTTCCTGCCGAAGGCGGCGACGTCCTCGCGGGCGGTCACGGCTGCTGTCCGTCGTCAGGAACGTTGGCGGCCCGGTCGGCGGCGCCGCCGAGCTGGTGGGCGAACTCGCCGGCACTGCTGGATACAGCCGGTCCGAGGGTCGGGAAGGCAGCGAATAGCAGCACGAGGGTCACGACCCCGGAGACCAGCGCGGGCGCGGCCTTGTGGCTCTTGACCAGCAGCACTGTGACGAGGCCCGCGATGATGACGATGGCGATGAGGTTCATCAGGCGGCCCGCCGTCCGTGGGCCCGGATCCGGTCGACGTAGTCGCCATACTCACCGAGGTAGGGCACCCGGATGCGTTCGCAATCCCTGCCAAGACCTGACAGGTAGGCGATCCCGGGCGCGGCGTTGGCGTGCTCGGGCCCGAGCGCGCGGGCTTCGGCGCCGTGGAGCATCTCCAGGGAATCGGCCGGCACCCGGAACGACAGCCGGAGGGCGAACTGGTCGCGGGCGTAGCCGCCGCCGACGGCGGTGGCCTCGAAGCGCTGGGCGAGCATCAGGACCCGGAATGCGGCCTTGCGGCCCTCCGAGAGCAGCCGCAGCACCGCCGAGCGGATGCGCTCACCGACTGGGACGCCCTCGCCGCGCTTGGGCTTGGGGAGCCCGTCGGCGGCGCGCAGCAGGCCGGGGAACTCCTCGAGCACCACGAGCACCGTCGGGGTGGCCGGGGTCGGCTCGATCCTGTCCCGCCGCGCCGGGATCGTGGCCAGCCGGCGGTCCATCTCGGCCACCAGGTCCTCGAGCAGCACCGCGTGCGCGTCGAGGTCGTGCGTGCCGACGACCTGATGAGCGCGGTGCGCGGTGCCGTCCCACGCCTTGCCGAGCAGCAGCCCTGTGATGTCCGAGCCGGCCACGAGGACGTCGGGAGCGGAAGCGACCTGGGAGAGCAGCCCGTAGAACAGCGCCGACTTGCCCGACCCGTTCTGACCTTGAGCCCCAAGATGCCCGGCCTCGGTGAAGGCGTGGCCGAGAGTGGTGCCGTCCTCGGTGCGCCCGAGGATCACCGGCTCCGCGCCGGACGCGACGGCCAGCGAGGGGAGCCCGAAGCCGTCGCGCAGCGGGTCGTGGTTGAGCACGATGAGCCGGACCCACCGCCCGGCGAGAGGTTCGACCCGCAGGCCGTGCCCGCCGAGGGAGTGCGCGAGCCGAGGACCGTTCTCCTTGCTGGTGAAGTCGGCGGGTTCCTGGCCGGCCATCAGCTCGACGGTCAGCGTGATGGGCGGCCCGCCGTGGACGGCGCCGACGCGGGGGGTGCGCACGGTCAGCCCCGCGGCGACGGAGACGTACTGGCACAGGCGCAGCGCGGTGCAGGCTTCGCGGAACTCGGCGGTGATGCCCTGGGCGAAGACGTGGTGCGCGGCCCACGCGTCGCGTTCGGCGCGGCGGGCGCGCCAGCGTGCGACGAAGCCGGGTGGGCGACAGCGGCCGGCCGCAGGTGGGCGGGTGCGGTCGAGAGTCTTGGTAGTCATGACCGGCTGCTCCGGTGGGTGCGGGCCCGCTGGCGGCGGGCGCGGGAGGGGGAGGCGGCGACCTGGACCTGGGTGACTTCCCAGGTCGAGGAGCCGCAGACGGGGCAGCGCTCGAGGGAGAGCTGCACGACACCGTCGCCGGAGTCGTCGCCGATGGGGGCCGGGGTCCACTGCTCGACGCAGCTGGCCGCGCGGCAGGTCAGGACCAGCTCGTCGAGCAGGGCAGCGGTGCGGACCTGGACACGGGCGCGCGGAGGTCGGGCGGGGGCGGCCATCAGGCCGCCGCCGTCTCGTCGCCGCCGGTCCTACGGGCCGGGCGGACGCCTCCGGTGTTGGCAGGGCGGATGGCGGTGGCCGAGAAGGACACCTCGATGCCCTTGGCGCCGTTGCGGGCGGGCCGCACGCGGGCGTTGAGGTCTTCGAGTTCGACTTCGGTGTAGGGCTCGAGGTCGGGGACCTCGTGGCCGATGACGCGGACGCCGTGCAGCTCGAGGCGCCCGTCGCGCCCGGTCGGGAGCATGACGTCGTGGATGGTGATCGGGGCACCGCTGGCGTCGTCGAGCAGCGGCAGGCCGGTGCTGCGTCGGCCCGTGGGGCCGTCCTCCCAGCGCTCGAGCTGCTGGCAGTAGCCGGTGGCGACGGCCTTCATCCGGGTGGCGTTGATGGGGGCGTTCAGCTCGTACATCGGTGGTGCTCCTTCGATGGGTCAGGCCGCGTCGGGCGGCTGCTGGCGGGTGCGGGTCTCGGTGCCGCCGCGGGCGAGGCGGCGGCGTTCGGTGGCGGTCAGTCCGCCCCAGATGCCGTGGTCCTGGCGGGTCTCGACCGCGTAGGACAGACACGTGCTCCAGACCGGGCAGCGGGCGCAGACGGTCTTGGCGCGGGCCACCTGGCCGGCGATGGCGCGGCGGGTCCGGTCCTCGGTGACCGGGAAGAACAGGTCCGGGTCGGCGTCTCGGCACGCCGCCCGGTCGGTCCAGGGCTCCATGTCGACCTCATTGACTAGACAATGCAGACGTTGGAGAGCCTGGTGTGCCACTTCGCTCACGTCAAGTAGACGGAGCAGATTGCCTAGACAATGTTCGGTAACAGGGCCAGACTGGCGGCATGACCAGCAGAGGCGCCGGCCCGATCTACCAGCGGATCGCCGACGACCTGCGCGCCCGCATCCAGAGCGGCGAGCTGGGCGCCGGCGCAAAGCTGCCCACCGAGCAGTCCCTGACCACGGACTACAGCGTCACCCGCGCCACCGTGCGCCAGGCCATGCAGGTCCTGGTCAACGAGGGCCTGGTGGTGTCCGAGCGCCCGCGCGGGCACTTCGTGCGCCAGATCGAGCGGCTGACCTACCGCCCGCAGAAGGAGTGGCGGGAGCGCCCCCTGCACCGTGAGCTGGACCAGTTCATGGACGAGCAGGTCGAGCTGGGCCGCAAGCCCTCGCAGACCATCGCCGTCGAGCTGGCCACCCCGCCTGCCGACGTCGCCGCGCGCCTCGGGCTCGGCGAGACCGACACCGTGGTGATCCGGAAGCGGGTGCGCTACCTCGACGGCACCCCGTTCAACACCAACGACTCGTACTTCCCGCTCGAGCTGGTGCAGGGCAGCGAGATCATGCACCCCGCCGACATCGGCCGCGGCGCCAACGTCGTGCTCGCCGAGCTCGGCGCGGAGCAGACCCACGCCGTGGACGAGATCGAGGTCCGCATGCCCACCCCGGACGAAGCCAGCCGACTCGAGATCGGCCTGGGTGTCCCGGTCGCCATGCACCGCGTCACCGGCTACACCGACGACGGCCGGCCCGTCCGGGTCGTCCGCAACGTGCTCCCCGGCGACCGCCACCTCATCGCCTTCGAACGCACCCGCCCGACCAAGCACGAGAGAGACACTGAACGGTGATCGTCCGTAGCGCCGGCTCCAATGACCTTGACGCCGTGCTGGACCTCTTCCGCGAGGCCTCCCGCTGGCTCGCAGGAAAGGGCGTGGACCAGTGGCAGTGGGAGCCCCGTGCTGAGCAGGTCCGCGGCGACATCGAGCAGGGCAACGTCTTCGTCGGCGAGGACGACAGCGGCCGGATCATCGCCACCGTCACAGTCGACACCTTCGCCGACCCCGACTTCTGGCGACCCGAGGACGACCCGGACAGCGCCCTCTACGTCCATCGCATGATCGTCGCCAGGGAACACGCTGGCCGACGACTAGGCGAGGAGCTCACGAGATGGGTCGAGCGGCTCGCCGGCGCTCTCGGTTACGACCATGTCCGCCTCGACTGCTACCGCTCCAACATCGGTCTCCAGCGCTACTACAAGACGCACGGCTGGACCCATGTCCGGACCGTCGACGCTCCCTGGCGACCGTCGGGAACCCTCTTTCAGCGGCCTGTTTCGAGGTCGAACGTCGTGCCGTCCGAGGAATGACAACGCCTTAGGGCCTCGTGCTGCCGACCTTCTACCTGCACGACCAGGACCTCGCGAGCGGAACACGTTGCAGGGAGCGACGGTGGCGTGGTGTCAAGCTTTTCTGCGCTGGTTTCGTTGAGACTTTGCGCCCGTAGCAGCGTTCTTCACGGATTCCGCACCCTTGATCGCGGCAGCACGTGTCTCATACGCTTCACCCGAGGCGATGATCTGACCGTTACTAGCCTTGAGCCGGAAGCGGTACTTCCCGGCTCGATCTTGGTAAACCTCGAATCGACCAACACCGCTTCGCGGCTCAGGTCCGCGCGTTTCGTTTCCCGATGAGTCCGGAATGCTCGGGGCGGTCTCTGCTGCGTGTGCTACGGCCTCGGCGCCCCTGCGCGCGGCTGCCATGCTCTCATAGGCTTCGCCGCTCGCCACAATTTGCCCATTGGATGCCTTGAGACGAAAGCGAAATTTCCCGGACTTATCTTCGTACACCTCGAACTTTCCTGCACGCCGCCGACGAGCTTCGCCGGCTGGGCGAGGAGCCTGGGTGGTCTCGGCCGCCCGACCCCGCGCAGCAGCTCGAACCGGACGGTTTGAAGGGCTAGCTTGCCGCTCCCCTCGGCGCCGTGCGCGAGCAGCCGCTCTACGGACGACGTCAACGAGCTCCGTCGCTTCTCGGTCTACCCATCTGTCCTCGCGTTCGGGAAAAGCACCAGAAAGCATCTCACAAACAAGACTCTTAAAAGTCCCGGGAGCGCGGAGATCGGGCGCCTCGGTCGAAGTTGGGATGTCATCGTCGTTCATGGCGAACCCCCTTTCTCTCGGCGTCGCTCGAGTGCACACATGGGGCAGAGTTCATTGAACTGTGGATAGTCTACTACCAAGACGGCTGCACGAACAGCTTGTCTACGCCCGTCGCATTTTCTTCGACGGCGTCCGAGTTCAATACCTCCTGCATCAGGAGTTCCCAGTGATTCTGTGCATCGTCCCAAGAACCGCCGTGCAATTGGACAAGCTTGAGTGGGAATGATCTCGTAATCCCGTGCGGGTTGCGGAAACAGAGGTCTGAGAGCAACGGAATGAGACTCTTGCTCATTCGCTATCCCGGTCAGGAAAGATTTTCGTCAGGCTTCTCTTTCTCCGGGTGCTGATGGCGTTGGTGACGATGTAGCCAGCAACGGCGCCCGAGAGTCCTGGAGCGAACAGCCACCCAGCTACGGCTAGCGGATAGGCAAGAGGTGGAAACGAAGCCTCGCTCGGCGACTTTATCCCTGTCGTGACATCAAACGCCGCTGCCCAACCAAGAAATAGCCCGCCTGCGACGTAGAGCAACGCGAACGCGATCAAGAGAGGTGCTGCTGTCCGGATGATCCAAACACCGAACGCCTCACGGTGACCTTGAGATCTCCACCAGCGACGGACAGCGGCGGGAGCCCTCTCCTTCGGAGGCGGACCCACCTCGTCGTCATCCATGCTGGTGGTCCCTGCGTCGTGATGGCTACGGCTGTGGCGGAGCTAGATCTTAACCGTTGGTAGCCGTCACGACGGCAAGGGCCGACTGTATAAAGCACCTACAGCCGGTCTACTTCATCCGATCGCCCAAGCCCAAGGGCTCTGAGCCAGCCTCTTGCGGCCATCAGCCCGCCCATCTCGGCGACGGCCAGCAACTCAGGTTCCCTCTGCGTCCGTTGTAAGACGCAATAATCGTTCGAGGTCAACTCGAGAGTCACCTCCCCTTCTAGGTCCTCAGCCACGACTTCATCATCCGTCACCTCTGCGCCGAGCCCGGCGAGCTTCCGCAAGTCCCGGCCTCCGATGGACCAGGTGAGTTGCCGTCGGCCTTCGCTGGCCTGCTCCCACTCCCACCAGCGCGCCATTGCTGTCTCTTCCTGGGCGTCGACGGCGTCGGCGAGCAGCTGCATCGGGGTGCGGCCGCCGGCTCGGCGGCCTTCCTTGCGGTGGGAGCCGGTGACCTCGTAGGCGATCTTGGTGAAGTAGTCCGCCAGGTCGCCGTCGCCGAGCTGCACCCGGCGCAGGTCCCACCCGTGCTCCTCGGACGCGTTGAAGCCCTTGCGCTCCAACGCCGCGCGCCAGCGGGAGAACATCCGCGCACCGACCGAGCCGGCGACGAGCTCGGCGGAGACCTGAGCGCCGAAGCAGAGCAGGGCGTGGATGTGGACGTGCCAGCCGTTGTCGCCGTCGGTGACCTCCACGACCCGCGCCCAGCCGAGCAGTCCGCCGAACAGCTCCTGATCGGCCTTCCACGCCCCGCCCGACGTGACCCGAGCCCAGGCGTCGGACAGGACGTCCCAGCAGCCCCTGCGCTGGCGCAGGGTGTTCTCTTCGATGGCGTCGGCTTCGGCCTGGTGCTCGTCGAAGTCCCACCAGTTGGCGTTCGCGGCCTCGTAGCCGGCGCGGTTGTCCTCGAGCTGGCGCAGTCGCTTGCGCTCGTCCTTGGTGAGCCCGAGCCGATCGCCCCGGTCGTGGCGCATCGTCAGGGTCAGCAGGAACGCCGAGCCGCCAGCCTCGTCGACCGCGCGCATCACCGTCGACAACTCGTCGGCTCGCCGGGTGGCGATTTTTGCGGCGCACTGCGGGCAGCACCACACCGACCCGCACGATGCCAGCCCCGAGTAGCCGGCCGTCCTCGTGCCGTCGGCGTTGCTCGTGACCGCCAGCGTCACCCCGCCCTCGGGGTCCAGCGGCACCCCGCAGTTCCGCACCCGCCGCAGGCTCGTGACCTTCCGAAGCTGGCCGCGACGCTGCCAGCGGGTCTCGCGTCGGTGCTGGGCCTGCGCCACCCGCTCACCCGGGCTCAGCCGCTTGTTGGCTCCCCGACGTTGCCTGGTCTGGTGAAGACCTGTTCGCCCATTACCGAGAACCCGCCCGCTCACCGGGCACCACCAGCGGTCAGAGCCGGCGCTGGCGCGCCGGCGTGGCCCGGCCCTGCCGGGCCACGCCTCCCCGCACCCCCAATGACTGCGTCGGGGGCGGGGCGGCGGACCCGGGCGGGCCAGGCCACCAGCCGGGCAGCGACAGCGACGACCTGGACCACGGCGGCGACCAGGAGCAGGACCAGGCTCGGCCTCCGGCGGCCAGGCGCTCCGCCCTGGACCAGGGCACCGACCTCAGGAGAGCCCACGACTGCGACGAGCTCCGGGACGGGGGAGTGGTGGTGGTCGGGGCGGGGCCTCACCCACGACGACGCGCCTGAGGGCTGCCAGACCGCCCGCACAGCCGCAAGCGCCACCAGGCAGCACAGGCGGCGGTTGTCGAGGAGGGGAGCGCTTGCACCCGCACGGGCGGCCCGGCAGGGCAGAGCCCGCGCCGCCGAGGGAGAGACCCTGAAGTTCGCCGTGTTGAGAGTGCCGATCGCAGGTCCGATGTCCGCTTCGCGTATCTCAGGGGAGAGACGCGTCGTTGGTCCATCTGGGTTAGAACCAGATGAGGGGGCTACATGAACCGGAGAGTCGCTGCTCTCGCGCTCGCGGGCAGTTCGATCGCGCTTGGGCTCGCCGCCAGCTTCGGAGTCGCATCCGCCGCGGAAGGCGATGGCAACTGCAACAACTCCGGGGACAACAACGTGATCGTCGCGCCCTTCTGTGGAGCGAACTTCGGCCCGTCGGTCGCCCCGGTGCCGGGAGGCCCCGCTGCCACGACGACAACCACCTTCTTTCCCGGCCGGCCTGCGCCTACAACGAGCAGCTTCACCTTCACGCTGGGCCCGTTTCCGCCCATCAACCCGCCCGGATCGTGATGCGGGCGCCCTGCATCCTCTGTCGTACACCTGTTCGATAGACGCACTCGCGTTCGGCAGGCACTCTCCGCGCCCATGCGGACGATCAGGACGTGGCGCGAACTCCGACGTCAGGGACGCGGACTGAGTCTCTGGGCCGTCGCTCGCGGCTGGAGCTGACCTCTCTCCCTGGGGCACGCCTGGGGCACACCGAGGCGACGACCAGGTGGCACGGGCTGACACCGAGCAGCGCGGGATGACCTGCTCATGGGGTACGCCTACCGCGTTAGGCCTGCGTGCTGCAGCGCGCTTGTCGAGTTTGCAAGGCGGGGGTTGAGGGTTCGATTCCCTTCGTCTCCACCGCTGTGACCAACAGGAACACTCGCTGAGTAGATCGTCAGAATCCGGACGTGGCGCGAGAACGAAGCGGTGCTCTTCCGCTCGAGCCGCCGTCCACTCGGACCGGGACGTCCCGACGCCGAGATCAGGCGGACGTTCGCGTGCGAGCCAGCGCGAGGACGCCCAGAGCCGCGGCGACGAGGCCCAGCGCCACGGCGACGACGGCTCCGGCCAGCCCGTTGCCCGTCCCCAGGCCACCCTCGGCGTTGGCGGCGTGCAGCCCGCCGACGACCGCCGCGAGCACACCGAGGCCCAGGGCCACGATCGAGCCGGCCCGCGCGACCCGACGAGCCAGGGCCAGGGCGCCGACGACCACCCCGAGGAGCCCCAGGACGGCGGCGACGGACGGGACGGTGCGCCCGACCCCCAGCTCGTAGACGCCGACGGCGACGGGTATGGCGACGGACTGCGTGAGCATCGGTGGACCTCCCGTGGGTGCGACGACGCCCAGCGTGGGCGCCGACGGGCGCGACGGCGTCCGGCGGCTGACGTCTGTCCGGGCTGCTGCGGCGGTCGTACGGTCGGCTCGCCGGTGTATCTCGTACGGCGGCGGAGGTAGGCCGGGAGACGTCGCGGGGCGGACGCGCCACCGCGCGGGCGGCGCGCAGGATGGCCGCGGGGCGCCAGGGGTCCCGGGCCCGGACCGGGAGGCGGACAGATGGTCGGCACCGTGCGCGAGGCCGCGCGACCCGACGGCGCGCGCCCGCTCCCGGCCGTCACCGGTCTCGCCGTCGCGGTGCTCGTCGCCGCCGCCGCGGCCGTGGAGATCGGTCCGCCGTCGGCGCCGTCCCCCCGACCGCTCGACGTCGGGGCGATCGCCCTCGCCGCGACGGTCGCCGCCGCGGTCGCCCTCGGTCGTCGCCACCCGGTCACGTCGCTGGTGGTGCTCGACGCGGTGGTCCTCGCCTGGTTCGCCGGTCCCTACCCCGGACGGCTCGTCGCGGTGGTCCCGCTGCTCGGGTGCTACACCCTCGCCGCGGCCCGGGGGTGGCGCTGGGGACTGGCCGGAGCGGCCCTGACCGCGCTGACCCAGATCGTCGCGATCCGCGTCGTGCTCCACGACGTCGACACCGTCGCCGTGGTGCCGCTCGCCGTCCTGCTCGCCGCCACCGCCGCGAGCGCCGGTACGGCCGTCGGTTACTACCGCGCACTGCTGGTCGCGACACGGGCGGAGCTCGCCCGCGAGACCGCGATGCGTGACGAGCGCGCCCGCCGCCTCGTCGCCGAGGAGCGCCTGCGCATCGCGCGCGAGCTCCACGACGTCGTCGGGCACTCGCTGGCGACCATCAGCGTGCAGGCGGGGATGGGCCTGCACGTGATCGACCGGCAGCCCGACCGGGCCCGCGAGGCGCTCGCGGCCGTCAAGCAGCTCAGCGACACCGGGCTCACCGACGTGAAGTCCGTGCTCGGGGTCCTGCGCACCGACACCCCGGACGAGCCGGATCCGTCCGGGCTCGACCGGCTGGCGTCCCTGCTTGCCGGCGTCGAGGGCGCCGGCCTGCGGGTCGAGGTGGACGTCGATCGCCACGGGCCCCCGCTGCCCGCCCCGGTCGACCTCGCCGCCTACCGGATCGTTCGAGGTCCGCGCCGAGCTCCCGGCGCCCGGATGACCGCCGACGACCCCGTGCGGGTGCTCGTCGTCGACGACGAGGCCCTCGTCCGCAGCGGTTTCCGCGTGCTGGTCGACGCCGAGCCCGACATGGCCGTGGTCGGCGAGGCCGCCGACGGTGCCGGCGCCGTCGAGCTCGCGAGGCGGACCCGCCCGGACGTCGTGCTCATGGACATCCGCATGCCCGACGTCGACGGCCTCACGGCGACCCGCCGCATCGCCGCCGATCCGGACCTCGCCGCGGTCCACGTCCTGGTCCTGACGACCTTCGACCACGACGAGTACGTCGTCGACGCGCTCGGGGCCGGTGCGGCCGGGTTCCTGGTGAAGAACACCGAACCCCGCCAGCTCCTCCACGGCATCCGCGTGGTCGCCGGCGGCGAGGCCCTCCTGTCCCCGGGCCCGACGCGCCGGCTCGTCGCACGTCTCGTCGAGCGACCCGGAGGCGCACCCCCGGTCGACGGCCGCGCGCTCTCCGAGCTCACCGCCCGGGAACGCGAGATCGTCGCCCTCGTCGCCCACGGGCTGAGCAACGCCGAGATCGCCGGGGCCCTCACCATCAGCCACGCCACCGTGAAGACCCACGTCGGCCGGGCCATGGTCAAGCTCGACGCCCACGACCGCGCCCAGCTCGTGGTCATCGCCTACCGGAGCCACCTGGTCTCGCCGCCGGCCCGGTGAGCACCGCCCGCCGGCGACGCGACCGGGGGCTCCTCGCGACCACGGTCCGCGGAGCGCGGCCGGAGGTCGAGGCGGCGCAGGAGCTGAGCGTTCAGGGCGACGACGACGGTCGAGACCGACATGAGGATCGCTCCGACCGACATCGGCAGGACGAACCCGAGCGGCGCGAGCACACCGGCCGCGAGCGGCACCGAGACCAGGTTGTAGCCGGCCGCCCACCACAGGTTCTGGGCCATCTTCCGGTAGGTGGCGCGGGAGAGGTCGATGACGGAGGTGACCGCACGCGGGTCGTCGCCGGCGAGGACGACGCCGGCGGAGCCGATGGCGACGTCCGTGCCGGCACCGACGGCCAGCCCGACGTCCGCCCGGGCCAGGGCGGGAGCGTCGTTGACGCCGTCACCGACCATCGCGACGCGGTGTCCCTCGTCCTGGAGAGTGGCGACGGTGGTGGCCTTGTCCTCGGGACGGACGCCGGCGAACACGCGGTCGATGTCGAGCTCGCGGGCGACGGCGTGCGCCACCGCGGGGGCGTCCCCGGTGGCCATGACGACCCGGAGCCCGCGGCGGTGCAGCGCCGCGACCGCGTCGCGGGACTCGGGGCGGACGGCGTCGGCGAGGGCCAGCGCGCCGGCGACCCGGCCGTCGACCACGACGTGCAGCACGGTGGCGCCGTCCTCGCCCCACGGGTGGGCGGCGTCGAGCTCGTCGAGGCCCGTCTCGTCGAGGAGGCGGGGACCGCCGACCCGGACCCGGCGGCCGTCGACGTCCGCGGAGACCCCGACGGCCGGCGCGGAGGTGAAGTCCGTCGCGGCGGGCGGGTCGAGCCCGCGCCCGGTGGCGGCGGCGACGACGGCGCGGGCCAGCGGGTGCTCGCTGTCGGCCTCGGCGGCCGCGGCGAGGGCGAGGAGCTCGTCGCCGTCCCGGCCGGCGACGGCGTGCCGGTCGACGACGGTCGGCTCGCCGCGGGTGAGCGTGCCGGTCTTGTCGAAGACCACGGTGTCCACGGTGC
>NZ_BAABHO010000033.1:0-68673 GCF_039542135.1 Actinomycetospora chlora | reverse complement strand
GCTACAGCCCGGTGCCGGCCGCGGCGGCACGCCGGCCGGCACCGGGCTGTAGCGGCCGGTCCCCGGGCCGCCGGGACGGGGCACCCCCGCCGGCGGCGACGCCACGGGCGGTGCCGAAAGGGCCGGCCGGGGCCGGGCCACGACCCGGTCGACCGGCGGCGAGGGCGCCACGCCCACGACCCGGCTGATCCGCGTGCGCAGCGAGCCCTGCGACAGCGCCGAGGTCTCGCCGTTCTCGACGTCGGTCGGGATCACCGGGGGCGTCGGGCCGGCCGCCGCGCGCCGCGGTTCCCGACGGGCGTTGCCGCGGCCGTCGGGGAGCAGGGAGAGCTTGCGGCCGGCGGCGAGGTCCTCCACCCAGCCGAAGGCCAGCACGGCCACGACGATCAGCCAGACGGCGATCGCGAAGTGCTGGCCCTCGGAGTTCCAGCCGAACCGGTCGCCGATCGCGGGCGCGACCCCGATGGCCACGTTGTGCCAGAGGTAGATGGTGATCGCCCGCGCGTTGACGACCGTGACCAGCCGCCCCAGCACCGGCACCTTCTCGAGCCACGCCACCTGCGGGTTCAGGCGCAGCACGAGCAGCACCGCGCCCAGCGACACGAGGGCCTGGGCGAACGGGATGTCGTTGAGGTCGATGCCGATGTCGCCGGCCGGGTGCGTGAACGCCCACGCCAGCCCGCCGCCGACGAACAGCACCGCCAGCCCGCTCGTGAGCGCCAGCGGGAGCCGGCGCAGCGTGCCGTCGCGGTGGGCGAAGCCGAGCATCCAGCAGGCCGCGAACGTCGCTCCGTCGACGAGCACCGGGCCGGCGTTCGCCCACTCGGAGATCGGCGAGCCGAGGACGGCGTCGACGCCGACGACCACCAGCGGCACGGCCAGCGCCACCAGCGGCCGGCGCCGGAACGCCCACAGCATCACCGGCGTGAGCAGCACGAACCACAGGTAGGCGCGGATGTACCAGAGTCCGACGACCGCGTCGGCGCCCCAGTCGCTGCCCGGCGGGTCGATCAGCGGGAACACCCAGTACAGGAGGTCCGACCAGACGAGCGGCGACACCACGTCGCCGTCGGCGTCCTGCCCGGCCCACCCGTGCCACAGCATGATCGGGACGGCGAGGAGCCCGAAGAACCACAGCGGCGGCAGGAGGCGCCGCAGCCGGTGGCCGATGACGTCGAGGGCCTCGCCGCGGCGCAGCGACTGCACCATCAGCGACCCGCCGAGGGCGAACATGACGCCCATCGACGGGAAGACCATGCTCATCCAGCCGTCGCCGAACGCGTGGTAGGTGACGACGCGGACGAGCGCGGTCGCGCGGAGCAGGTCGAGCCACCGCTCGCGGCCGCCGCCCGTGCGCGGAGCGCGGGTCTCGGCGGGGGCGGCCGGGGCGTCATCGGGCGCGGGGCCGCGGACCGTGGCGGGCGCGGGCAGGCGGTCGGCGGCCGGGCGCGAGCGTCCGTCCTGGCCCGCGGGGGCCGCGAGGTGCTCGGCCACCGCGCCGGTGCGCTGCAGCTTCTGCCAGCGCACGCCGGCGCCGGTCAGCGCGCTGACCACGGCCTGGACGAGCACGACGTACATGAGCTGGCGGTACATCAGCTGCTGCACCGGCAGCGCCCACAGCGGGCCGAGCGGCTCGTCGTCCATCCGGAACGCGATGACGCCCGCGATCACCTGGAGCACGAGCATCGAGCCCCACAGCAGGAGCGCGACGGCCGGATCGCCGAAGATCAGCCCGTACACGAAGAGCAGGTCGACCAGCGGCGCCGCCAGCGGCAGGGCCACGTGGAAGACGCCGATGTGCGCGAGCCCGAGCCGGCCCATCCGTCCGGACGCGCCGCGCTCGCGCAGGGCGCGGCGGTGCTTCCAGAGCGCCTGCATCGTGCCGTAGCTCCAGCGGAAGCGCTGCCGCCACAGCTGGCCGGCCGACACCGGCGCCTCGGTCCACGCGAGGGCGCGGTCGGCGTAGACGACCCGCCAGCCCGCACGCCCCAGTGCGATCGTCAGGTCGGTGTCCTCGGCGAGGGTGTCCGACGAGAGCCCGCCGACCTCCTGCACCGCCTCGCGACGGAACGCGCCCGCCGCGCCGGGGATCGTCGAGATCGACCCCCAGCTGTCCTGCACCCGCCGGTCGACGTTGAAGCCGACGACGTACTCGATGTGCTGCATGCGCGGGACCATGCGCGTGCGGTTCGCGATCTTGACGTTGCCGGCGACGGCGCCGGTGCCGGGGTCCGCGAACGGGGCGACCAGCTGGCCCACCGTGTCCGGCTGGAAGATCGTGTCACCGTCGATCATGACGATGAGGTCGTGCTTCGCGGCCGCGACGCCGCGGTTGAGCGCCGCGGACTTGCCGGCGTTCTCCTGGCGCACGACCCGCACCCGCGGCAGCGCGAGGTCCTCCAGGAGGTCCGCGGTGCCGTCCGTGGACCCGTCGTCGACCACGACGACCTCGAGCGGGTGGTCGTTGGCGAGGATCGAGCGGACGGTCGCCTCGATGTTCTCGGCCTCGTTGTAGGCCGGCACCACCACCGACACCGGGTCGGTGACCGGCTCGCCCCACGAGAAGGACGGGTCGCGGCGCCGCTTCGCGTGCCGGCGCGCCACGACCACCATGACGACCAGGCGCATGATCACCAGGGCGCCGACGCCGATGAGGGCGAGCGCCATGACGGAGACGACGCCCTGGGCGACGCCGACGGTCGCGAGCAGGGCGTGGCCGAGCGTGCGGTCGCGGGCCGGCGCCGGCTGCCCGTGCGGACCGAGACCGGCCGCGTCGCTGACCGTCGCGAAGCGGTAGCCCTGGGCCTGCAGCTCGGGGATCAGGCGGTCCAGCGCCGCGACGGTCTGCGTCCGGTCACCACCCGCGTCGTGGAGCAGGACCGTCGCCCCCGCGCCGTTCTGCGGCGTCGCGTTGCGGACCACGGCGTCGACGCCGGGGCGCTGCCAGTCCTCGCTGTCGACGTCGGTGAGCACGGTGACGTAGCCGTCGCGCCCGGCGGCGAGGACCGTGCCGTAGCCCGGGTCGTCGAGCGCGTCGGCCGTCGAGGAGAACGGCGGGCGGATGAGGTGGGTCGAGACGCCGGTGGCGCCGGCGATGGCCAGCTCGGTGTCGGCGATCTCGCGGTCACGCCGCCAGTCGGAGACGCCCGCGAGGTCGGGGTGGGTGAACGTGTGGACGCCGATCTCGGAACCGGACGCCACGATGCGCTGGGCGAGCTCGGGGTGGCGGGCGACCATCGAGCCGACGGTGAAGAACGTGCCGGGCACCTGGTGGCGGGCCAGCACGGCCAGGATCTGGGGCGTCCACGTCGGGTCCGGGCCGTCGTCGAACGTCAGCGCGACCGTGCGGTCGGGGAGCCGGGCCGACCGGACGGGCTGGGTGCGCGAGTCGATGATCGGGCCGCCCGCGCTGATCGCCGCCGGGACGTCCTCGTGCCCCTCGGGCGGGCGCGCGTGGGCGTCGTTGCCGATGGCGGAGTTCACGAGGCCCGAGACGGTCAGCACCGTGAGGACCATGACCACCAGGACGACGGTCATCGTCCAGATGCCCCAGCGGCGGGGTGGACGGACCGATCGGGCGCCAGCCCTCGTCACTGTGCGTCACCTCTCCCCCGCCCACGGTGGCGTGACCGTGTCCTCGTCGTCACCTCGTCGTGCACTGAACGATATCGACGGGCGCGGACCGTGACGTGGCGCGGGGAGGTATCCCGGGGGTCGTGCGGGCCGAGCCGGACGTTCTCGACCTCTTCGTCCCTTGGTGTCCGGATTCGTGCGACCTCCGGCGGGATGTCCGACACCCACGGGGTGTCACCGGCGCCGCGACCCCGCCGACCGGGAGCGCGCGGCGGCGTCCGCCGAAGACCGTCGAGCCGGTGGCGGCAGGCGGGTCGGGCGGCCGTCCCCGGGCCCGCCGTGGCCCCGCGACGGTGGCGGAGCGTGGTCGGCCGCGCCGCGCCCTCGTGGTCGCTCTGCGCGACGGCGCCGGACGTGCGCTTGCGCCGCGGGGACCCCGGACGCGACGGTCGTTGCGTGAGCGCCCCCGTCCGCGAGCCCCGTCGCCGCTCCTCGCTGGTGCGCCGGCTCCTGGCGCTGGAGATCGCGACGGTGGTGCTGACCGCCGTCATCGCCGGCGGGGTGAGCGCGTGGAGCACGCGCGCGACGATCGAGCGCGACGCGGCGGACAAGGTGCTCGCGGTGGCCGTGGCGATGGCTGCGTCGCCCGGGCTCGCGAACGCGGTCGCGGCCCGCGACGTCCCGCGGGTCCAGGCGGCGGCCGAGGGCGCGCGGGCGGGTACCGGCGTCTCGTTCGTGACGATCATGGACCCGTCCGGGACGCGGCTGAGCCATCCCGACCCGGCCCGGATCGGCGAGACCTACCAGGGCACGTTCGCGCCCGCGGCGGCCGGCGCGACGCTGGTGGAGACGTTCCCGGGCACGCTGGGGCTCTCGGTGCGGGCGATCGTGCCGGTGCGGGATGCCGGCGGCGGGGTGGTCGGCATGGTCGCCGCGGGGCAGCTGCGGGTGCAGGTCGTCGACCGGGTCCTGCGCGAGCTCGCCGTGCTGGCGGTGGCGGCCGCGCTGGCCATCGCGCTCGGGGTGGGCCTCGCCGCCTACGCCGCGCGGCGGGTCAAGCGCGACACCCTGGGCCTCGAGCCCCGCGAGATCACCGCGCTGCACCGGCACCACGAGGCGGTCATGGCCGCCATGCGCGAGGGCCTGCTCGTCCTCGACGTGGACACCGGCCGCGTCGTCGTCCTCAACGGCGAGGCCGCGCGCCTGCTCGGCCTGCCCGACACCGTCGACCCCTCCCGCGCCGCCGGGCCGACCCTCGACGAGCTCGGCGTGGACCCGGCCCTGCGCGAGCGCCTCGCCGACCGCTCCCCCGTCACCGACGAGACAGTGCTCGTCGGCGAGCGCCTGCTGCTGGTGAACCGCACGGATCTGGCCGAGGCCGGGGCCTCCGACCTCGTCGTCACCCTGCGGGACCGCACCGAGCTGGAGGCCATGACGCGCGAGCTCGACGACGCCCGCTCGGTCACCCGCGCCCTGCGCTTCGCCGCCCACGAGCACGCCAACCACCTGCAGGCGGTGTCCACCCTCATCGAGCTCGGGGCGCACGACGACGCCCGCGCGCTCGCCCAACGCTGGACGCACGACCTGCTCGGCGGCGCCGACGGCGGTGCCGGGACCGGCGAGCTGCGCGACCGGCTCGCCGACCCCGCCCTCGCCGCGCTCGTGCTCGACAAGGCCGCCGACGCGCGCGACCGCGGCCTCGTGCTGCGGGTGGGCGAGACGACGGCCCTCACCCCCGACGAGGCCGGCGACGAGCAGGCGTCGACCGACCGCGTCACCGTCGTCGGCAACCTCGTCGACAACGCGCTGGACGCCGCGCTCGCCGGCGCGCACGCGGGCGGCGGGGGCGGCGTCGTCGAGCTCGACGTGCACGCCCACGGCGACCACGTCGTCGTCCGCGTCGCCGACGACGGGCCCGGCCTGGCCGACCCGGAGACCGCGTTCACGCCCGGCTGGTCGACCAAGGGCACCGACGGTCACGGCCTGGGGCTCGCGCTCGTCCGCCGCGTCGTGGCGCGACGCGGGGGCGAGCTGGCGGTGGCGCCGGGGCCGGACGGGCGCGGCACCGTGGTCACGGTGACGCTGCCGATCGCGGCTCAGTCGCCGGCGGCCAGCCGGTAGCCGACGCCGCGCACGGTGACCACCGCGCCGGGCGCGTCGAGCTTGCTGCGCAGCGCCGCGACGTGGACCTCGAGGGAGTGCAGGCCCGCGTCGAGGCCCGGGTCGTCGGCGGCGAGGCCCCAGACGTCGTCGAGGAGGTCGGCGCGCGACACCACCGCGCCGTCGCGGCGGGCGAGGGCGGCGAGCAGGTCGAACTCCTTGCGCCGCAGCGTCACCTCGCGCCCCGAGACCTCCACGACGCGCCGCGAGAGGTCGATGCGCAGCGGCCCGGCCTCCACGACGGGGGCGACGACGTGGCCCGCGCTGCGGCGCAGCACCGCCTCCATGCGCGCGGTCAGCTCGTCGACCGCGAACGGCTTGACCACGTAGTCGTCGGCGCCGCTGCGCAGGCCGAGCACGCGGGCCTGCTGGTGGCCCCGCGCGGTGACGGCGATGATCGGGACGGCGGACCGCGCGCGCAGGCGCCGGCACACCTCGACGCCGTCCAGGTCGGGCAGGCCGAGGTCGAGCAGCACGATGTCGGGCGGGTCGGCGGCGGCCCCGGGGCCGGTGACGGCCTCGAGCGCGGCCGCCCCGGTGCCCACGCCGGTGACGCGGTAGCCGGCCGCCCGCAGCGCCGTGGCCAGCGCGTCGCGCACCGCGTCGCTGTCGTCCACCAGCACGACCTTCACGCCCACGCCCCTTTCCTCAACTCCTCCCCAACTCCGTGCCACGGGAGTCCCACGGAGGGTGATCTGCGCCCTAGCCTCACCCGGCAGAGGTGATCCACGCCACCTCGGGAGGAGACATCGATGTCGACGCAGGCGGAGGCGCGGCCCGCGCCGGGCCCGTCCGGGAGCTCGGGACGCGGCCGGGTCTGGACACAGCTCTGGTTCTGGGTGGTGGTCGGGATCGCGGCCGGCGTCGTGGTCGGGCTCGCCGCCCCGGACTTCGCCTCGGACCTCAAGTTCCTGCCCGACATCTTCATCCAGCTCATCAAGATGATCACCGCACCGGTCATCTTCTGCACGGTCATCGTCGGCATCGCCTCGATCGGCAGCCTCGCCACCGCCGGCGGCATCGCCGTCCGCGCGCTCGTCTACTTCCTGCTCATGACCCTGATCGCGCTGGCGCTCGGGCTGATCGTGGTCAACCTCGTGCAGCCCGGCGCCGGCTTCCCGCCGATCCCGCCCGACCCCGCCACGCTCGCCGAGGCCCAGGCCGACGTGACGAGCGGCTCCGACGGCGGCGGCGCGCTCGAGTTCATCGAGAACACCCTGCTGCCCGACAGCTTCTTCGGGCCGTTCGTGGAGAACGAGATCCTGCGCGTCCTGGTGCTGGCGATCCTCGTCGCCGCCGCGACCTCGATGCTCGCCCCGGCCCTGCGCAAGCGCGTCGTCGGCGGCATCGACCTCATCGCCAAGGTCATCTTCGGCATGATCCGCCTGATCATGTTCCTGGCCCCGATCGCGGCCTTCGGCGGCATCGCCTACACCGTCGGCGCGCTGGGCGGCGAGAGCCTGGGCAACCTGCTCGCGCTGATGCTGACCTTCTGGGGCACATGCGCGCTGTTCGTGGTCGTCGTGCTGGGCTCGGTGGCCGCGATCTCCGGCTTCAACGTCTTCAAGCTGATCCGGATGATCAAGGACGAGATCCTCATCATCGTCGGCACGTCGTCGTCGGAGACGGTGCTGCCGCGCCTGCTGGCCAAGCTCGAGTCGGCCGGCGCGTCCCGCTCGACGGTCAGCATGGTGCTGCCGACCGGGTACTCGTTCAACCTCGACGGCACCTGCATCTACCTGACGATGGCGGCGCTGTTCATCGCCCAGGCCGGCGGACAGGACCTGCCCTGGGGCGTCCAGCTCGGGCTCGTGGCGCTGATGTTGCTGACGTCCAAGGGCGCCGCCGGCGTCTCGGGCGCCGGGCTCGTGACCCTCGCGGCCTCGCTGCAGGCGTTCGGCGGCGAGTTCTACACCACCGAGTCGATCGCCATCGGCATCGCGATCATCGCCGGCATCGACCGGATCATGAGCGAGGGCCGGGCGCTGACCAACGTCATCGGCAACACCGTCGCCACCATGGTCGTCGCGGGCTGGTGCGGGGAGCGCGACGACGAGCGCTTCCAGGCCGCGCTGGACGACCCGTCGCTCGTCCGCGACGCCATCGAGCAGGAGACCCACGGCGACCTCGACCGCGAGGACGAGGAGCCGCGCGACCGCACCGCCGTGGTGGCCGGCGCGGGCGCGGGCGCCGCGACGTAGGCCCGCCCGGGAGTCCACCCGGGTTCCCCGCCCCCGGAACGACCGAACGCGCCGTTCGCTGCGAGAGAAGCAGCGAACGGCGCGTTCATCTTGACGGGGGGTGCGCGTCCGGGGCAGCCCGCTGCTCCGGGCCGGCCTCCCGATGGTCACCCCGCCCTCACGGTCGTCGCGGAGATCGACATCGACTGTGTGGGCGCGCTCGCCGACGTCGCCCACCGCGTCACCCCGACTCCGGAGACACGAACGCGCCGTTCGCTGCGCTAGAAGCAGCGAACGGCGCGTTCGTTCCGTGGAGAAGGACCGCTCAGTAGGTCGGCAGGGTGGTGTCGACCTGCTGCGCCCAGCCCGTGACCCCGCCGCCGACGTGCACGGCGTTGGAGAAGCCGGCGTTCTGCAGGGCCGAGAGCGCCTCGGCGGAGCGCACGCCCGACTTGCAGTACAGGATCGTCTGGCGGTCCTGGGGGATCTCGGCGAAGGCCTCGCCCGACAGGATCTTGTCCTTCGGGATCAGCTTCGCCCCCGGGATGCGGACGATCTCCCACTCGTGGGGCTCGCGGACGTCGATCAGCTCGAACTTGTCGCCCGCGTCGATCTTCTCCTTGAGCTCGATCGGGGTGATCGTGTGCCCCGCCGCGGCGGACTGGGCCTCGTCGGAGACGGTGCCGCAGAAGGCCTCGTAGTCGATGAGCTCGGTGATCTCGGCGGCGTTCGGGTCGCGCCGGATCTTCACCTCGCGGTAGTCCATGTCCAGCGCGTCGTAGATCTTGAGACGGCCGAGCAGGGTGTCGCCGATGCCGGTGATGAGCTTGATGGCCTCGGTCACCATGATCGAGCCGATCGAGGCGCACAGCACGCCCAGCACGCCGCCCTCGGCGCACGACGGGACCATGCCCGGCGGCGGGGGCTCGGGGTAGAGGTGCCGGTAGTTGAGGCCCTGACCGTTCGGGGCGTCCTCCCAGAACACCGAGACCTGGCCCTCGAACCGGAAGATCGAGCCCCACACGTAGGGCTTGCCGAGCAGCACCGCCGCGTCGTTGACGAGGTAGCGCGTCGCGAAGTTGTCGGTGCCGTCGAGGATCAGGTCGTAGTCGCGGAAGATGTCCAGCGCGTTCGACGAGTCCAGCGGCGTCTCGTGCAGGTTGACCGTCACGAGCGGGTTGATCTCGGCGACCGACTCCTTGGCCGACTGCGCCTTCGACTTCCCGATGTCGGACTGGCCGTGGATGACCTGACGCTGCAGGTTCGACTCGTCGACGACGTCGAAGTCGACGACACCGAGGGTGCCGACGCCCGCCGCGGCCAGGTAGAGCAGCGCCGGGCTGCCCAGGCCGCCGGCCCCGACGACCAGCACCTTGGCGTTCTTGAGGCGCTTCTGACCGTCGACGCCCACGTCCGGAATGATCAGGTGGCGGCTGTACCGGGCGACCTCGTCCTTGGTCAGCTCCGCGGCCGGCTCCACCAGGGGCGGCAGGGATGCCATGACGGCGCTCAACTCCCCATCGTTGACTCTCGTTGGCTCTCGGGACAACCACCGCGGCCCGCGCGGTGTTCCCACGGGCTCCGACAGCCGTCAGCCCGCGGGGGTGACGGCGCCCTGAGGATAGGGCCAGGCGTTGGGCTGGCAGGTCTTCCCGTCGCGCGGGATCTCCGTGCCCTGCGGGTTCTCCTCGGTGAGCTGCGCGAGGTAGTCGTTCGCGGTGCCGAAGCTCTGCTGCATCATCACCGGCGCCAGGGCGCCGTTCTGCGGGCACGGGACGTGGCCGTTGTCGAAGACGTGCCCGACCTCGTGGTTGATGGCGTACTGCCGGTAGAGCCCGAGCTGCCCGTCGAACGCCCCGGCGCCGCGCACCCACCGCGCGCCGTTGATGACCACACGCTTGATGTCGGGCTTCCAGCACGACGCCTCGTAGCGGATGTCGTAGCCGCAGATGCCGCGGTCGGTCATCTGGGAGGTCAGGCTGATGCGGAAGTCCGGGACGCCGGTGTCGACGCGCCGCACGGCGATCTGCCCGGACCCGACCCAGCTGCGCGGGTCGGACAGCGTCGCCGACACCGCCGTCGCGAACGCCGCCTCGCCCTCGGGGATGACGATGCCGTCCTCCACCTCGACCGAGTACGTGTAGACGCGGCCGGTGCCGGCCTGCGGTGTCGTGCCCGGCACGACGTGCCACGTGCCGGCGCCGGTGACCGGGAACTCGCCGCCCGCGGGCAGCTCCGCGGTGGGGATGTCGACGTTCTGTCCTGCCCCTGGCGGCGCCTCGCGGACGACCGGGTTCGGGCTCGTCGGCGGCGTGAGCAGCGCCGACGGGGAGCCGGCGTCGCCGTCGGGCGAGACGGCCTCGACCACGGCCAGGACGGTGAGCACCACGAGCGCGGGGATCACCCACGTGCGCCAGGACCGCAGCACCGACGGCGCGGGCCGGCGGGGACCGCCGCGGGCGGCGGGACGGCGGGGGGCGGGCCGTCCGGGGTCACGGCGCGGGCCCCGGTCGCGCGGCGGGCCGGGATCGGCCCAGCGGTCGTCGCGGTCCCGCAGGAACTCACCGCGCCGGTCGTCGAGGTCGTCCTCCTCGTCGGCGGCACGCCGGACCGGACGGGTCACACGGGCACTGTCCCACATGCGACCGGGCCCGTCCGCGCCGCGCCCGAGGGGTGCCGGCCGGCGTGTCGCGCCGGTCGGTCTCGCGACGGCCCGCGCCCGGCGGCCGCCGGCCAGGAGCCGTCGGCGGCGGCGTCGACCAGGCCGAGGACGGCGCGCGCGACCGTCTGCGGCCGCTCGATCTGCGCCACGTGGCCCACGTCGGGCAGCCGCAGGAGCCGCCCGGCGGGCAGGGCGGCGGCGGTGCGCGCGGCCCGGTACACCCCGACGAGGCGGTCGGCCTCGCCCCACACCACCAGCGACGGGACGGTCACGCGCGCGGCCGCCGCCCACAGGGAGCGCCGCGGCGCGAGCCACGTGCCCAGCAGGCCGACGAACGAGCGGTGCAGCGCCTCGGGCGCCCACGCGAGGCCGGCGCGCTCCTCGGCCTCGGCGGCCGCCATGGCGAAGGCCCGCGGGCCGACCCGCGCGGGGTCGGCGTGGCAGAGCGTCATGGTGTGCGCGAGGCGCTCGCGGGGCGTCCAGGCGGCCTGCTCGGCGCGGGCGCGGCCGCCGACCACCGGCAGCAGGGCGAGCGCCGCCCGCTTCCCGCCGAGCCGGGAGGGCAGCGGGCGCAGGTCGGGCATCGCCGGGCTGACCAGCGTCAACGTCCGCACGAGGTCCGGCCGGTCGGCGGCGACGAGCAGGGCGACCGCGCCGCCGAGCGAGTTGCCGAGCAGGTGCACCGGCCCGCTCCCCTGCCGGCGCAGGTCGTCGAGGAACGCGGTGACGGTCGCGGCGTGCGTGGCGGGCCGGTAGTCCCCGTCCGCGGGCGGCGGGGTGCGCCCGAAGCCGGGCAGGTCGACCGCCAGGCCCCGGCAGCGCCCGGAGAGCGCGGCCGCGAGCTCGGTCCAGTTGTTCGACGACCCGCCGAGCCCGTGGACGTAGACGGCCGTCCCCGATGCGGGTCCCGGCGTCTCCCGGACGTGCAGGGTGGTCCCGCCGACGGTGACCTCGCGGCCGGGCCAGTACGGCGTCGGCGCCGCGGGCGTGCCCGTCGGCGCGAGGTCGGACGCCGGGGCGAGCGGGGGCTCGGCCGACACGGGGCGACGCATGATCACCCGACCCATCATGGGGTGTCGCGCGGGTGTCGTCACGGTGACGTCGGGGTGGACGGCCGGTGCTCCGTCACGACGCGCGTCCGTTCGAGCGCGTGGCGAGACCCGCACGGGCGTCACCCGATGGGTAGGGTCGGGCGGCGAGGCGGTCGAGACCGGTGCCGCCGGTGCAGCAGGTCTGGGGGCTGGGGAGATGAACGGGCAGGCGAGTCCTGCGGAGAGCCCCGGGACGACGGCTGGCCGACCGCGCATGACGCGGTCCGCGCGCCGGGTGCAGTTGCTCGAGGCGGCACGCGAGGTGTTCGGCAGCCGCGGCTACCACGCCGCGGCGATGGACGAGATCGCCGAGCGCGCCGGGGTGAGCAAGCCGGTGCTCTACCAGCACTTCCCGGGCAAGCTCGACCTCTACCGCGCGCTGGTGCAGGGCGCCGCCGACGACATGGTCCGCACGGTGCGCGCCGCCATCCGCTCGACCACCGACAACAAGGCCCGCGTCCAGGCGACGATCCAGGCCTACTTCGACGTCGTGTCGTCCCGCGACGGTGCCATGCGCCTCGTCTTCGAGACCGACACCCGCGCGACGCCCGAGGTCGCGGGCGTCGTCGACCGCGCAACGTCGGACTGCATCGACGCGGTGACCGAGGCCGTCACCACCGACGCCGGGCTCGAGCCCGAGCGGGCGCGGCTGCTGGCGGTCGGGCTGGTGGGGCTCTCCACCACCTCCGCGCGCTACTGGCTCGACGCGGGCCTGCAGCCCCCGCGCGAGGACGCGATCACGCTGATGTCGCAGCTCGCGTGGCGCGGCATCGGCGGGTTCCCCCGCCAGGACTGACCGGAGGGGGCGCCGGGGCGGCGATGACCGCCCCGGCCGGGCCGGGCTAGCTGCCCACCCCGAACCCCACACGGCGGCCCTCCGAGGGACCGATCTCCACGTACGCGATGCGGGCCGCGGGGATCACGTACCGGCGGCCCTTGTCGTCGGTGAGGGCCAGCGTGCCGCCGGTCGAGGCCAGGGCCTCGTCGACGAGACCCTGCACCTCGTCGGGCGTCTGCTCGCTCGCGATCACCAGCTCTCGCGGGCTCTCCGCGACGCCGATCTTGACCTCCACGCGTTTCCTCCGCTCGCCACCTCGTGATGTGCCCGCGCGAGGTTAGTCCACGTCGGCGACCTACAGCCCCAACGCGGTCATCCGCTTGCCGTGCCGCGACTTGAGCGCCTTGAACACCGCGCCCCGCGCCGTGCCGCCCAGCAGTGCCGCCGCGGCGTCGGGGTGCTCGTCGAGGACCTCGGCGGCCGCGGCGAGGGTCTCGCCCAGCAGCCGCCGTCCCCACAGCGCCAGCCGGCCGCGGGTCTGCTGGTCGGCCGCCAGGGCCGCGACGGCCCGCTCGGCGAACGCGTCGAAGCCGCTCTCGCCGCGCGCCTCCCGGCCGGCGTCCGGCCCGTGCAGGAGCTCCCCGGCCTCCCCCTCGGCAGCCACCCCCGTGGCCGCGACGAGGTCGACGGCGAGGGTGCGGCCGATGTAGGCCCCGACCAGGGCCTCGCCCCAGTCGCGCGAGGCCGTGCGGGCGGCGAAGGCGTCGAGCACCGCGGCGAACGGGGCCATCGCCGGGACCAGCTCGACGCCCTGCCCGGCGAGGTGCGCGCGGACCCGCTCGACGTGCGCCATCTCGACCGCGGCGAGCGCGGCCATCTCGGCGCGCCCGTCGAGGTCGGGGGCGAGGGCGGCGTCCGCGGCGAGACGCGTGAACGCCGTCAGCGCGCCGTACGCGACGGCGCCGAGGAGATCGACGGGCGGCTCGGTCACGGCCGAGCAGCCTAGGGCTCCGCGGCGCCGCGGGGGCCGTGACCGAGCCCGCACCACCCGCGGTGACGCGTCGGTCACGGGTCGACCGGTACCATGGGTGCGTCCCGCGGTGCATGCACCGTCGCCGGCCACCGAGGTCGCCGTCGTGCTCCGCGAGCCGTACCCGAGCGTGCGGGCGCCTCCCGGCTCTCCCGCGTCCGGTGACGAGGGGTCGCCCCGACGAGGGGGCGGGCCCGGGCACACCACCGTGCCACCGTCGCCGACCCCGACGCGGTCGAGCCAGCCGGTCCGCCTCGCGCGCAGAGACGCGAGAGAGGCAGACCCCTGACCATCACCGAGACCGACGAGCCGGTCGGCGAGCCGCTCGCCGCCACCGCGCCCGTCGACGAGAACTCCCCCACCTTCGAAGAGCTCGGCGTCGTCCCCGAGATCGTCTCGGCCCTGGGCCGCGCCGGCATCGTGCGCACGTTCGCCATCCAGGAGCTCACCCTCCCCCTGGCGCTGGCCGGCGAGGACGTCATCGGGCAGGCGCGCACCGGCACCGGCAAGACCCTCGGCTTCGGCGTCCCGCTGCTGCAGCGCCTCGGCCGTCCCACCGAGGACGGCACCCCGCGCGTGCTGGTCGTCGTCCCCACCCGCGAGCTGTGCATCCAGGTCGCCCAGGACATCGAGGCCGCGTCGAAGGGCCTCGGCACCCGCGTCGTGTCGATCTACGGCGGGCGCCCCTACGACCAGCAGATCGCCGCCCTGCAGCGCGGCGTCGAGTTCGTCGTCGGCACGCCCGGCCGACTGCTCGACCTCGCCCAGCAGGGCCACCTGGTGCTCGCCAAGGTCGGCGGGCTCGTGCTCGACGAGGCCGACGAGATGCTCGACCTGGGCTTCCTGCCCGACGTCGAGCGCATCCTCGGGATGCTGCCGGAGAAGCGCCAGACGATGCTCTTCTCGGCCACCATGCCCGGCCCGATCATCACGCTGGCCCGGACCTTCCTGACCCAGCCCACGCACATCCGCGCCGAGCAGGTCGACGCGAGCGCGATCGGCGAGAAGACCGCGCAGTTCGTCTACCGCGCGCACGCCCTCGACAAGGTCGAGATCCTCGCCCGCACCCTCCAGGCCCGGGACCGCGGGCCGACGATGGTGTTCACGCGGACCAAGCGCACCGCGAGCAAGGTGTCCGAGGAGCTGGCGGAGCGCGGGTTCGCCGTCGGCGCGGTGCACGGCGACCTGGGCCAGGGCGCGCGCGAGCACGCGCTGCGCGCCTTCCGCGAGGGCCGCATCGACGTGCTCGTCTGCACCGACGTCGCCGCCCGCGGCATCGACGTGACCGGTGTGACGCACGTCGTGAACTACCAGTGCCCCGACGACGCGAAGACCTACATCCACCGCATCGGCCGCACGGGTCGCGCGGGCAAGACCGGTATCGCGATCACCCTCGTCGACTGGGACGACCTGCCGAAGTGGAAGCTGATCTCCGACGACCTGGGCCTCGGCGCCCCGGAGCCGCCGGAGACCTACTCCAGCTCGCCGCACCTCTACGCCGACCTCGGCATCCCGGAGTCGGCCGGCGGGCGCGTCGCGCGCCGTCGCCGCCCGGCCGAGGAGGAGGCCGAGGAGGACGACGGCCGCCGTCCCGCCCGCAGCGGCGGCCGGACCCGCTCGCGGGGCGGGTCGTCGGACGAGGGCGAGGACAAGGACGCGGGCCGGCGCAGCCGCCCCTCGCGGACCCGGACGCGGCGACGCAACGGCGAGGTCGTGGCCGGCTCCGAGAACGGCTCCGAGGGCAGCCCCGAGGCCGACGGTGCCGCCGACGGCGACGCCGCCACCGAGCGCACCGAGGAGGCCTCCGGCGAGGGTTCCGGCGACGGCACCCGCCGTCGCCGTCGCCGCCGCGGCGGCCGTGGCGGGTCCCGGTCGACCGGGTCGAACGGGTCGGGCGCCGACGCGTCGCCGGAGCCGTCGGACGGCGAGCCCACGGGCGCGACGGCGTCCGCGGCGGGCGAGTAACCCGCGGCGGTGGGCTCCCCGGTGTCGACGGGGCCCCCGGGCCCCGACGCCCCCGCCGGACCCCCCGACGGCACGGGGGGCCGGCGTCCCCGGCTCCGGCCCGAGCGGCGCCGCCGCGGTGACCTCGTCGCGATCGCGCTGATCGCGGTCGCGGCCGTCGTCGGGACGTTGCTCGTGCTCGCGTCGGGGGACGCGGGCCGCACGGTCGACAGCACGGCGTCCCCGCCGCTCGCGACCACCCCGACCGGGCCGGTGCCCACGGCGCTGGCCGAGGCGTGGCGCGCCGAGAGCCCGGCGACGCCCGCGCCGCTGGCCGTGGGCGCGGCGGTCGTCACGGCGGGTCCGGACGGCGTCGCCGGCCGCGACCCGCTGACCGGGCGCGAGGCGTGGCGCTACGACCGCCCCGAGCCGCCCTGCACCGTCGGCGCCGGGTTCGGCGACGTCCTCGCCGTGTTCCGCACGCAGGGCGCGCTGGGCACGTGGTGCTCCGACGTCGCCGCCCTGGAGCCCGACACCGGCGCCCGCGGCCCCGCCCGCAACGCCGACCTGCGCGAGGGCACCCGGCTGCTGGCCGACCGGGACCACGTCACCGGCACGGGCGCCGACCACGTCGAGACCTGGCGCTCGGACCTGGTGCTCACCACGGAGGTCGGGCGCCTCCCGACCCCGGTGCAGCCCCCCGATGCCCAGCCGCGGGCCGGGTGCACCAACGGCTCGGTCGCCGTGGGCGGCGGCACGGTGGGGATGGTGCAGCGCTGCCCGGGCGAGGACTCCGATCGCCTCACCGTCGTCGACGCCGACCCCCAGAGCTCGGAGAAGCCCGAGGAGCGCGCGAGCACGCTGCTCGGCGTCCGCGGCGCCCGCCTCGTCGCGCTCACCGACCAGCGGGCCGCGTGGGCCGCGCCGGACGGGACGCTGCACGTCGTCGGGACCTCCCCGGACTCCGCCTCCCTCTCCGAGTCGGTGTTCCCGCTCGGCACCGCCGCCGGGCCGACCACCGACCCGCCGGGTCTCGCCGCCGCCGTCCGGCCGGTCGGCAGCGTGCTGCTGTGGTGGACGGGGACCGCGACCGTGGCGCTCGACGCCGGCGACCTCAGCCCGCGCTGGTCGCTCCCGGGCACGCTCGGGGCGGGCGCGGCCTGGCCGGGCAGCGCGCCGGCGGCGGTCGCGGTCGTCCCGGTGCCCGACGGGCTCGCCGTCCTCGACGCCGCGACGGGCGCGCCGCGCGGGCCGACGATCCCCGTCGCCCGCGGCCTGCCGGCGGGCACGCCGGTCGCGGTCGCCGCCACGGGGACGACCGTCGTCGAGCTGCGCGGCTCGACCGTGGTCGCCCTGCGCCCGGCCGGGTAGGCCGCTCGGCACCCGGACGGCACCGTGATGGGGCAGACTGGCCGGGGTGGGCCGCCCCGAGACCCCCGACGCCGCGCTCCCGGCGGTGCGCGCGCCGGACGCGAGCCCGGTGGCGGCGCCACGGGGCGATCAGGCCCCGGGCTCTTCGGCACAGTGCCACCCCCACCGGGCGCGGCCGGTGACGGTCGCCTCGTCGCTCGGACCGCTCCGTGCGCTGCGGGCCGACCCCGTCGAGGAGGCCGCCGCGGGCGGCGCGCCGGCCCTCGCGGTGATGGTGCCGGGCTACTCGGGGTCGAAGGAGGACTTCGCGCCGCTCATCGACGCCGTCGCCGAGGGCGGCATCGGGGTGCTGGCGCTCGACCTGCCCGGCCAGTACGAGTCCCCGGGTCCGGACACCGAGGCGGAGTACCGCCCCGCGGCGCTCGGGCCGGTGCTCGCCGGGATCGTCGCCGACGAGGCGGCCGCCGGGCGCCGGGTGCTGCTGCTCGGGCACTCGTTCGGCGGGCTCGTCGCCCGCGCGGCCGTGCTCGCCGGGGCGCCGGTCTCGGGCCTGACGCTCATGGACTCCGGTCCCGGCGAGCTGCCGATGGGCCGGCGCCGCACCCAGCTCGACGTGCTCGAGCCCGTCCTGCGCCGCCGCGGCATCGACGCGGTCATCGCGCTGCGCGAGGCGGCCGGCGAGTGGTCGGCGACCGCCCCGCCGGTCGTCGACCTGCTGCGCGAGCGCCTGCGCCGCTCGACGGTCGCCGGGCTCCTGGGCATGGGCGACGCCCTGCGCGCCGAGCCCGACCGCACCGCCGAGCTCGTCGCCACCGTCCGCGCCCGGCGCATCCCGTGCCTCGTGGTGTGCGGCCTCGACGACGACGCCTGGCCGGTGAGCATGCAGCGCACCATGGCCGACCGCCTCGAGGCCGAGTTCGCGGCCGTCCCCGGCGCCGTGCACGCCCCGAACGTCGAGAACCCGGCGGCGCTGCTCGACGTGCTCGTGCCGACCTGGCGGACGTGGTTGCGCGACGACGTGCCGGTCTGAACGGCTACTGCCACCACACGACGGCGAGCAGCACGAACAGGATCACCGGCACCGCGGCCGCGGCCACGACCGAGACGACGGGACGGGTGCGGCGGTGGGCGGCCAGGGCCGTGGCCCCGACCGCGCCCACGGCGGCGACGAGGTGGCCGACGACCGTGTCCGTGCCCGGCCCCGGGCCCCCGAGCAGCCACGGCGCGACGACCACGACGACCGCGAGCACCACCGTCCCGCCGGCCAGCACGCGGGCGAGCCCGACGAGGCGGCGCCGCGTGCCGGCGAGGCGGTCCGGGTGGGGCGGGCGCGTCACGGGGAAGCCGGCCGGTGGGGTGGGGCGCCCGGCCGGCCGGCGGCCGCGGGCGCGCCGATCGGCGGCGCGGGGCACGCCGGCGGGCCGGGTCCACGAGCCGGGCGCGACGAAGGAGCCCGTCGCCGTGGCCGGCCGGTGGTCCGCCGACTCCCCGCGTGGCGGGGTCGGCACGTCCCAGCCGTCCGGGGGCGTGCGGCCGTGGTCGGGCCCGGGGTCGGGTCCGCTGCTGGCCTGGCTCACGGCGCCAGCCCCGCCCACGCCGGCTCGGCCGGGGCGGCCGCGCGGCCCTCGGGGCAGTGCCGGCGCACGTCGCACGAGGCGCAGCGCGGGCCCGGGGCGGGCGGGAAGAGGCTCTCCGCGACGCCGGGGTCGGCCTCGAACGCGTCGGTGGCGGCGCCCAGCTCGGTGGCGGTGCCCTCGGCGCGCTCGCGGTGCGCGGCGAGGGAGAGCTCGTCGTGCTCGGCCGCCGCGATCGTGCCGCTGGGCAGGTGGTGCAGCTCGACACGGCGGCAGGGGCGGCGCAGCGTCCGGCGGGCCGCGAGCGCGTAGAGCGCCAGCGCCGGCGAGCGCCGCGCGTCGTCGGCGTCGGGCACCCGGCGGCCGGTCTTGTAGTCGACGACCACCGTCTCGCCCGCACGGTCGTCGAGACGGTCGGCGCGCCCCTCGGCGACCATGCCCCCCATCGGCGCGGACAGCCAGCGCTCGAGGCCGACGACCTCGCCCGTCGGCTCCGGTGCGTCGGGCACGGCGTGGCGCTCGACGTAGTCGGCCACCCACGTCCGGGCCCGCTCGCGGTAGGTCGCGGCCTGGGCGTCGTCGCGGAACCCCTCCGACGACCACCGCCGGTCGACCTCGAGGGCGGCCCGCGCGGGGCTGCGGCGGGCGGGGGCGTCGCCGAACACGGCCTGCAGGGCGGTGTGCACCACCGCGCCGAGCGTGCTGGCCGCCCGCGGCCCGCCCCGCGGCGGGACCGGCCGGTCGAGGTAGGTCAGCCGGTAGCGGCGGCGGCAGTCCTCCCAGGTGGCCAGGCGCGACGGCGTCACCCGCACCAGGCGGGCGGGCATGCCGTCGAGACCCAGCTGCATGCTCATCACCCCGCAGCCTAGGCGGGCCAGATGAGTCAGCCCGCGAGCACCTCCGCCCCCGTCGCCCGCGCCACGAGCGCCTCGAGCACCGCCAGCGAGGTCGTCTCAGCGGCGATCGGGGTCGTCTTGTTCGCCCCGTGGTAGTCGCTCGAGCCCGTGACCAGCAGGCCCTCGTCGTCGGCGATCGCGCGGAGCGCGGCCCGGTCGTCCGCGTCGTGGTCGGGGTGGTCGACCTCGACGCCGGCGAGGCCGTCGGCGGCGAGGTCCCGCAGCACCGACCCGTCGACGACCGGGCCGCGGCGGCGGGCGAACGGGTGCGCGAACACGGCGACGCCGCCCGCGGCCCGGATCATGGCGATCGCGGTGCCGATCGGCGTGTTCTCCTTCTCGACGTAGTACCGACCGCCGGTGCGCAGCAGGTCGTCGAACGCCGCGCCCACGCTCGGCACGACGCCGGCGTCCACGAGCGCGCGGGCGAGGTGCGGGCGCCCGGCCGCGGCATCGGCCGGCAGGCGGGCCAGCAGCTCGTCGCCGTCGACCGGCAGCCCGTCGGCCGCCATCCGCTCCCCCATCGTGCGGACGCGCTCGCGGCGCGAGAGCCGCAGGCGTTCCTGCTCGGCGACGATGTCGGGGTGGCCGGGGTCGAACAGGTACCCGAGCAGGTGCGCCGTGACCGTCCCGCCGCGCCCGTCCGGGCTCTCGGTGGAGAACTCCGCGCCGCGCACCAGCGTCAGGGAGCCCGGCCTCGCGTCGGCGGCCTCGTCCCACCCCGCCGTGGTGTCGTGGTCGGTGAGCGCGAGGACCGTGACACCGGCGGCCGCGGCCGTGGCCAGCAGCTCGGCGGGCGTGTCGGTGCCGTCGGAGACCGCGGAGTGGGTGTGGAGATCGATCACCCGGAGAGTGTCTACCGCTTCTCTACCGCCGACGGCCGCGCGCGCCGCCGAAGCCGCTCCCGGGCAGCGTGTACGAGCGGGTCTGGCGCTTGTCGCCGAACACCAGCTCGGAGATGGCCTCGTAGACCTCTTCGGGGTCGGGCAGGAAGTGGATCTGGTTGAGCGCCTGGATCTGGCCGGCCGACTCGATGACCATCGTGCCGTAGCCGAGCAGGCGGCCCCAGAACGTCCGCACGAAGCTGAGGTCGGTGACCTTGGTCAGCGGCATCATGCCCACGCTGTGGGTGAAGATCCCCTTGGTCAGCATGACGCGCTTGTCGGTGACGACCACCTTCTCGACCCACCACTCGCTGACCTTGTAGCTGGTCTTGAGCAGCACGAGCAGCGCGCCGTACCAGAACAGGTTGTCCAGCACGACGTTCTGCGGCAGGAACGCGGCCCCCAGCGCGAGCAGCACGAACAGGACGACGGCCTGCAGCACCTCGCCGACGATCACCGCCCAGTGCCGCCGGAAGCGGATGACCCGCCGCTCGGTGGGCAGGACGTACTCGTCGACCTCGCGGGGTGCCAGCACGTCGTGCCTCCGGGACTAGAACAGCGCCTGGATGAACTGGACCACGGACGCCGCCGCGTTGGCCAGGATCGTCAAGATGTTGAGCACCAGGTCGGCCGACCCCTGCGGGTTCGAGATCACGAAGAAGAGCGCGAACGCGACGCCCGCGATGATGCCCAGCTTCTTCGCGTTCACTCTACGGTTCCCTCACCAAGATCGGGGTCGACGCTGCCCGCGCAGTATGGGGTCGTCTCGATCACGACGACCCGGTGGCGCGCGGTGATACTAGGGTGAACTCCTGTGACGAAGCGTGATCCCACGCCGGGCGCGCGGACGCCGTCACCCGACGGGTCCACCCGCCGGGCCGTCGTCCTCTGCGTCGGGGGGATCGTCACCGACGCCGACGGCCGCCTGCTGCTGGTCCGCCGGGCGCACGACCCCGAGGCGGGGCGCTGGTCGCTGCCCGGCGGCCGGGTCGAACCGGGTGAGACGACGGTGGCCGCGACGGCCCGGGAGGTCGCCGAGGAGACCGGGGTGGCCGTCACGGTCGGCGCCGAGGTCGGGAGCGTCCACCGGCCGGCGCCGGACGGGCGGGTGTTCGCGATCCACGACTTCCGCTGCCGCCCCGTCACCGAGCCCGCGGTGCCGCGCGCCGGCGACGACGCCGCCGACGCGCGGTGGGTCGACGCCGCGGCCTACGCGGCGCTCGATGACGCCGGCGAGCTGGTCAGCGGCCTGACCGCCGCCCTGCGCGGCTGGGACTGCCTGCCGGACTGATCAGTCGCGCTGCGGGACGGGGCGGCGGGGCTGCTCGGACTCCTCGCCGGCGTCCTCCGGGCGCTTGGGCACCATCACCTTGCGGCGGTAGATGCACACGACGACGCCGTCCTGGTTGTAGCCGATCGTCTCGACCTGCACGACGCCGCGGTCGTTCTTCGACGACGACTCCTTCTTGTCCAGCACCGTCGACTCGCCGTAGATCGTGTCGCCGTGGAAGACCGGCTTCACGTGGCGCAGCGACTCGACCTCGAGGTTCGCGATCGCCTTGCCCGAGACGTCGGCCACCGACATCCCGAGCAGCAGCGAGTAGACGTAGTTGCCGACGACGACGTTGCGGCCCTGCTGCGTGCCCTCCGCGTAGTGCGCGTCCAGGTGCAGCGGGTGGTGGTTCATCGTGATCAGGCAGAAGAGGTGGTCGTCGTACTCGGTGACCGTCTTGCCCGGCCAGTGCTTGTACGTCGCACCGACCTCGAACTCCTCGAAGTACCGCCCGAACTGCACGGATCCGCCTCCTGAACATCGTCGGTCGTCACGGCGCCGTGTGGTCCTCGTCCGACACGGGCGCGGGCGGTCGCTAGGATGGCCCATTGGTCGACGTCGTGTCGTGCGACGCGTGGGAGGTGAGACGTGGACGACTCCTCGAGCAGGACGGGCTCCCTGCCCCCCAGTACGGGCCGCGTCCCCTCCCCCGTTCCGTCCGCGCGCTGACCGGCTCGGGGTACTCGGGGAGGGACGCGGTGGCACAGCCCACGGTGCCTGCTTCCCCGTCCCACCGTCCGGTCCCCGGAGGTCCCCATGCCCAGCCTGCCCACGCTGCGCAACGCCGGTTCCCGCGTGATCCGCCCCGGCCGTCCCCGCCAGGACACCCGCGTGCCCCACGTGCCGCTCGCGGCGTTCGTCGTCGACTGCGCGGTGTACGTCGACGGCCAGCGGCTCGAGGGCCGCTGGAACCACCGCGACGCCATCGCCGAGGTCCGCCGTCGCGAGGAGGGCTTCGTGTGGATCGGGCTGCACGAGCCCGACGCCGAGCAGATCCAGGACATCGCCGAGGTGTTCGGGCTGCACCCGCTGGCCGTCGAGGACGCCGTGCACGCCCACCAGCGCCCGAAGATCGAGCGCTACGACGACATGCTGTTCTCGGTGTTCAAGACGATGCGCTACGTCGCGCACGCGTCGCCGACCACCGCGAACGAGATCGTCGAGTCCGGCGAGCTCATGGTCTTCCTCGGCAAGGACTTCGTCGTGACGGTGCGGCACGGCCAGCACTCCGGCCTGCGCCGCGTCCGGCACCTGCTCGAGGGCGACCCCGAGCACCTCGCCCAGGGCCCGGCCGTGGTGCTGCACGCGGTCGCGGACCACATCGTCGACGCCTACCTCGAGGTCTCGCACGGCGTCGAGGGCGACATCGACGTCATGGAGACCGAGGTGTTCGCGCCCTACAGCGAGGTCGGCGCCGAGCAGATCTACCTGATGAAGCGCGAGGTGCTCGAGCTGCGCCGCGCGGTGACACCGCTGGTGACGCCGATGCGCCGGCTCACCGAGGGCTACTCGCCGCTCGTGCCCTCGGACGTGCGCAGCTACTTCCGCGACGTCGACGACCACCTGGCGACGGTGGCCGAGCGCGTCGCGTCGTTCGACGAGCTGCTGACCACCCTCGTCGACGCCGTCCTCGCGAAGATCACGCTCCGGCAGAACAACGACATGCGCAAGATCACCGCCTACGCGGCGCTGCTCGCGGTGCCGACGATGCTCGCCGGCATCTACGGCATGAACTTCGACGTCATGCCCGAGCTGCACTGGCAGTACGGCTACCCGGCCGTGATCCTCGTGATCCTGACCATCTGCGCCGTCCTCTGGCGCACCTTCCGGCGCAACCGCTGGCTGTAGTCGCTGCGGCGAACGGCGCACTCCGTGTCCGTATGATCCTTTCCCGTCCGGTTACTCACCGTTCGTCCGAGCTGTAGTCACCCGACCACGGAGAGGTATTTCCGCACCCCACCGGGGTAGACGTGTGACTAGCATCGCTCACGATGTGAACGCTCGGTGACACGGGAGGTGCCATGACGACGCAGTCCCAGGAGTCGGTCCGCAGTCTCATCCCGGCTCGCATCGACCGATTGCCCTGGTCGCCGTTCCACACGCGGATGGTCCTCGCGCTCGGCTCGTGCTGGATCCTCGACGGCCTCGAGATCACCATCGCCAGCAACGTCGGCGAGAAGCTCTCGGGGGCCGACCGGCTCGGCATCTCCACCACCGCCGTCGGCCTGCTCGCCACCGTCTACCTCATCGGGCAGGTGGTCGGCGCCCTCGTCTTCGGCCAGATCTCCGACCGCCTCGGGCGCCGCAAGCTCTTCTTCATCACCCTCGCGATCTACTTCGGCGGCAGCGCGCTCACCGCGCTCACCATCGGCACCGGGGCCGCCTCGATCACGTTCCTCTACCTGACACGCTTCATCGCGGGCGCCGGCATCGGCGGCGAGTACGCGGCGATCAACTCCGCGATCGACGAGCTGATCCCGGCTCCCTACCGCGGCCGCACCGACATCATCGTCAACGGCACCTACTGGGCGGGCGCGGCGATCGCGGCCGTCATCCAGATCCCGCTGCTGTCCGGGGCCATCTCCCCGACCTGGGACTGGCGCCTCGCGTTCCTCATCGGCCCCGTGCTGGCCATCGTCATCGTCGTTCTGCGCCGGTCGGTGCCGGAGAGCCCGCGCTGGCAGATCATGCACGGCCGGGGCGCGGAGGCCGAGGAGTCGATCCGGTACATCGAGCACGAGGTCGAGACGACGACCAACAAGCACGTCGAGCCGGTCGACGAGAGCAAGGCCATCGAGATCCGCCCGACGCCGTCGGCGGGCTACCTCACGCTGCTGCGGATCCTGTTCCGCGAGTACCCGGGCCGCTCGACGCTCGGCGCGACGCTGATGATCACGCAGTCGTTCCTCTACAACGCGATCTTCTTCTCGTACGCGATCGTGCTGACGCACTTCTACCTCGGCCCCGACGCCGACACGTCGATCTACTACATCCCGTTCGCGGTCGGGAACTTCCTCGGCCCGCTGCTGCTCGGGCGCCTGTTCGACACGATCGGCCGCCGACAGATGATCTCCGGGACCTACCTGCTGGCCGGGACGCTGCTCGTCATCACGGCGTTCCTGTTCCAGGCCGGGGTGCTCAACGCCCTGACCCAGACGATCGCCTGGTGCATCATCTTCTTCTTCGCCTCGGCGGGCGCCAGCGCGGCGTACCTGACCGTCAGCGAGATCTTCCCGATGGAGGTCCGGGCGAAGGCCATCGCGGTGTTCTTCGCGATCGCCCAGATCTTCGGCTCCGTCGCGCCGCTGATCTACGCGGTGATGATCGGCAGCGAGGACAACCCGAGCACGTCGGGCCTGTTCTGGGCCTACATCCTCGGCGCCGTCATCATGATCATCGGTGGCATCGTGGCCGCGGTGCTCGGCGTGGCGGCGGAGCGCAAGTCGCTCGAGGACATCGCCACCCCGCTCTCGGTCGTCCGCGCCACGGGCGTGGGCGGCGTGGGAACCTGACCCGTCGCCGACGTGAACGAGGCCCCGCCCGGGACGTCCGGGCGGGGCCTCGTCGTGTCGATCGGTCGAGTTCCCGGCGTGTCGCGCCGGCGAGGATGTGGCGATCCTGGCCCCCCGTGCCAGCAATGCCGCGTTGCTCGCACCGGAGGTGCGACCACCCGCCCTCAGCCGTCGGTGCCCATCGCGAGCTTGCCCAGCATGTCGCGGGCCTTCTCGGCGTTGCGGGGCTGGCAGAGGACGTCGTAGCGGCCGGCCACGAGCTGGCTCTGCGAGGTGAAGTCGCGGCGGCCGCGGGAGGCGCCGTAGGTGATCGCCCCGGACACGACGCCGAAGACCACACCGAGCACCAGGCCGGTGAGAATCGAGGTCAGGCCGCTGCCCACCGGCGCGAGCAGGGAGAGCACCAGGCCGACGAACAGGCCCAGCCAGGCGCCCGACGCGGCGCCGGTGGCGAGCACGCGGCCCCAGGTCAGGCGGCCGATGACGCGCTCGACGAGCATGAGGTCCACGCCGACGATGGTGACGTCGGCGACGGGGAACTCGTTGTCGGCGAGGTGGTCGACGGCGCGCTGGGCCTCCTCGTACTTGGCGTAGGAGCCCACCGGCCACCCCGACGGCGGCTCGGGGAGATTGGGCAGCCCCGGCTGGGCGCCCGGGCGGTTACCGGTGAACGGCGCAGTCACGACGATTCCTCTCGAACGGTGTCGTCCCGTACAACGGCGGAACCCGCCCGGGAGTGCCCGAGCGGGGTGCCGGTGTGACGGAGGACGGTACCGCTGATCAGCGCAGTTTGTACTCCTTGAGCAGTCCCCGGCTGATGATCGTCTTCTGGATCTCGGACGTGCCCTCGCCGATGAGCAGGAACGGCGCCTCGCGCATGAGCCGCTCGATCTCGTACTCCTTCGAGTAGCCGTAGCCGCCGTGGATGCGGAACGACTCCTCGGTGACCTCCTTGCAGTACTCCGACGCGAGGTACTTGGCCATGCCGGCCTCGACGTCGTTGCGCTCGCCGCGGTCCTTGAGGCGCGCGGCGTTGACCATCATGTGGTGCGCGGCCTCGACCTTGGTGGCCATCTCGGCGAGCTTGAACGCGATGGCCTGGTGGCCCGCGATCTGCTTGCCGAACGTGGAGCGCTGCTGGGAGTACTCGATGCCGAGCTCGAACGCGCGGATCGCGATGCCGCAGGCGCGGGCGGCGACGTTGACGCGGCCGACCTCGACGCCGTCCATCATCTGCGCGAAGCCCTTGCCGGGCGCGGCACCGAGCACCTGCGACTGCGGGATGCGGAAGCCGTCGAACACCATCTCGGTGGTGTCGACGCCCTTGTAGCCCATCTTCTCGATCTTGCCGGGGATGCTCAGCCCCTCGGCGACCTTGCCGAAGCCCCGCTCCTTGTCGACGAGGATCGTCGTCAGGTTCTGGTAGGGCTTCTCGGCACCCTCGTCGGTCTTGACGAGCACCGCCGACAGGTTCGACGACCCGCCGTTGGTCAGCCACATCTTCGCGCCGTTGACGACGTAGTCGTCGCCGTCGGCCTTGGCGCTGGTCTTGATGGCGGCGACGTCGGACCCGAGGTCGGGCTCGGACATCGAGAACGAGCCGGTGACCTCACCGGTCGCCATCCGCGGCAGGTAGTGCTGCTTCTGCTCGGGCGTGCCGTGCTGGCGCAGCATGTACGCGACGATGAAGTGGGTGTTGATGACGCCGGAGACGCTCATCCACCCGCGGGCGATCTGCTCGACGACCAGCGCGTACGTCAGCAGCGACTCGCCCAGACCGTCGTACTCCTCCGGGATCATGAGCCCGAACAGGCCCATCTCCTTCATCCCGTCGACGATGTCCTGGGGGTAGACGTCGTCGTGCTCGAGCTGCTGCGCGTGCGGGATGATCTCCTTGTCCACGAAGTCGCGGACCGTGGAAAGGATCTCCTGCTGCACATCGGTCAGGCCGGCGGTCTGGGCGAGGCGTGCCATGCGTGGTGCTCCTGCTGCGTAGAAGTTACCGACGAGTATGTGCTCAGCTCTCCGGCGGCGTCCACCGCTCGCCGCGGGTCATGCCCGCTGCGCGGCCCTTGCCCGCGATGACCAGCGCCATCTTGCGCGAGGCCTCGTCGATCATCTCGTCGCCGAGCATCGCCGAGCCCTTGGCGCCGCCGGCCTCGGAGGTGAACCACTCGTAGGCGTCGAGGATGTTCTCGGCGTGGTCGTAGTCCTCCTGCGACGGCGAGAACGTCTCGTTGGCGGCGTCGATCTGGCCGGGGTGCAGCACCCACTTGCCGTCGTAGCCGAGCGCGGCGGCCCGGTTCGCGACGCGGCGGAAGCCGTCGACGTCACGGATCTGCAGGTAGGGGCCGTCGATGGCCTGCAGGTCGTTGGCCCGCGCGGCCATGAGGATCTGCATGAGGATGTAGTGGTAGGCGTCGCCCTCGGTGTAGCCGGGGGGCTGCTCGCCCACGACGAGCGACTTCATGTTGATCGAGGCCATGAAGTCGGCCGGGCCGAAGACGATGGTCTCCAGCCGGGGCGACGACTCGGCGATCGCGACGACGTTGTTGAGCCCGCGCGCGTTCTCGATCTGGGCCTCGATGCCGATCCGGCCGACCTCGTAGCCCATCGTCTTCTCGATCTGCGTGAGCAGGAAGTCCAGCGCGTGGACCTGCTCGGGCGTCTGCACCTTCGGCAGCATGATCGCGTCGAGGTTGGCGCCCGCGCCCTCCACGACCTCGGTGACGTCGCGGTAGGTCCACTCGGTGGTCCAGTCGTTGACGCGCACGACGCGCGTCTTGCCCTCCCAGCCGCCCTCGTTGAGGGCCGCCACGATCGTCTTGCGGGCCTCGGGCTTCACCAGCGGGGCGCAGGCGTCCTCGAGGTCCAGGAAGATCTGGTCGGCGGGCAGGGTGCGGGCCTTGTCGATGAACTTCTGGCTCGACCCGGGCACCGCCAGGCACGACCGGCGGGGGCGGTTCTCCACACTCACGGGCTTGCTGACCTCCTCGTCACGAGAGACGGCCGATGCTGACACGACGCGTCGCGCGTCATCGGCCGAGGTGGCGACCCTCTCACCGATGACTCGATCCAGGTCTTCACGCCCCGCCGGTTAGCCTCATCCCGTGACTACCGCCATGACCAGGGTGTTCGTGGCCCGCATGGCCGGGCTGCCCGTGCTCGGGCCGGACGGCGAACGCATCGGGCGCGTGCGGGACGCGGTCTGTGCGGTGGCCGTCGGCCCGCGGCCCCCGCGCGTCCTCGGCCTCGTCGTGGCGGTCGCGTCCCGGCGCCGCATCTTCGTGCCGATGCTGCGGGTGACGGCGGTGGACGCGGCGGCGGTGACGCTCGCGACGGGCCAGGTCAACCTGCGGGAGTTCGCGCAGCGCCCCAACGAGGTGCTGGTCGTCGGCGAGATGCTCGACGCGCGGGTCCGCGTGGTCGACCACGACGCCGACGCGCAGGTGGTCGACGTGCTGATGGAGCACCAGCGCAGCCGCGACTGGCTGGTCACGCGCCTGGCGGTGCGCGAGCTGGTCGGGCGGCTCGGGCGGCGCGGCCCGGTGCAGGTGCTGCCGTGGGCGGCGGTGTCGGGGCTGTCGCTCTCGGAGACCGGGCAGGGCACCGAGCAGCTGCTCGCCACGTTCGAGGACATGCGGCCCGCCGACATCGCGCACACCCTCATGGACCTGCCGCAGCGCCGCCGCCACGACGTCGCCGACGGCCTGGCCGACGACCGGCTCGCCGACGTCCTCGAGGAGCTGCCCTCGGCCGAGCAGCAGGACCTCCTGCGCCACCTCTCGAGCGACCGCGCGGCCGACGTCCTCGAGGAGATGGACCCCGACGACGCGGCCGACCTGCTCGCCGACCTGCCTGGCGCCGAGTCCGAGGAGCTCCTCGGCCTCATGGAGCCCGAGGACTCCGAGCCCGTCCGGCGCCTGCTGACCTACTCGGCCGACACCGCGGGCGGGCTGATGACGCCCGAGCCGATCGTGCTGACGCCCGGGGCGACGATCGCCGAGGCGCTCGCCCACGTCCGCAACCCCGACATCACCCCGGCGCTCGCGTCGATGGTGTTCGTCTGCCGGCCGCCCACCGCCACCCCGACCGGGCGCTACCTCGGCTGCGTGCACGCGCAGCGGCTGCTGCGCGAGGCGCCGTCCGAGCTGGTCGCGGGCGTGCTCGACTCCGAGCTCACCCGGCTCGGTCCGGAGGCCGGCCTGGCCGAGGTCACCCGCTACTTCGCGACCTACAACCTCGTCTGCGGACCCGTGATCGACGAGGCGGGCCACCTCGTCGGCGCCGTCACGGTCGACGACGTCCTCGACCACCTGCTGCCCGAGGACTGGCGCTCGCAGCCCGATCCCGCCCCGACGTCCTCGGGGCCCACCCCGGCCCCCGCCCCGGCCCCCGGAGGCGGTCGTGCCTGAACCCAGCACCCGCCGCCGGCTCGACCAGCCCTCGGGCACCGCCCGGCTGCGCCTGAGCGTCGACGCCGAGTGGTTCGCCCGCGTCGCCGAGCGCCTGGCGCGCTTCCTCGGCACCGGCACGTTCCTGCTCTGGCAGACGGTGATCGTCACCGTCTGGATCGCGCTGAACGTCTTCATGGTCAGCCTGCGGTGGGACCCCTACCCGTTCATCCTGCTCAACCTCGCGTTCTCCACCCAGGCCGCGTACGCCGCGCCGCTGATCCTGCTGGCGCAGAACCGCCAGGACGACCGCGACCGCGTCGCGCTCGAGGAGGACCGCACCCGCGCCGGCCGGCTCTCGGCCGAGACCGAGTACCTGGCCCGCGAGCTGGCCTCCATGCGGCTGCAGCTCGGCGAGGTCGTCACGCGCGACTACCTGCGCGGCGAGCTCGAGCAGCAGCGCGGGTCCCGCGACGGCCACCGGGACGGCCATCGCGACGGCGCCGGGAGGTCGGACAAGTCGCTGGAGAAGGCCGTGGCGAAGGCCGTCGACCGCGCCGTCGCCCGTGCCGTCGACCACCGGCTGGCCTCCGCCGTCGAGCAGGCGCTGCTGCGCGCCCTCGCCCGGCACGACGGCCACGGACCGGCCGAGCCGGACGCGTCCGGCACCTCCGGCTCGACACCGACCTCGGCCAACGGACGGTGAGCGCGCCCCACGGGGCGTGACGCGCACCGCCCGGCACCCCGCCGCGACGCCGGTGACCGGCACGTAGCATGGACACCGAGCCGACGGGGGCCCTCCTGCCCCCTCCCGGTCTCCCTGGTGGGCCCCGTGAGGCCGCCGAGGGCGGGGCCGGTTCTTCCGAAGGAGTCGAGGTCCGATGGCCGCAGCACCGTCCGTCGACGCGATCCGGTCCGCCCTGGCCGGCGTCGAGGATCCCGAGATCCACAAGCCCATCACCGAGCTGGGCATGGTCAAGGACATCCGCGTCCTGGACCACGGCAAGGTCGAGGTGGCGGTCTACCTGACCGTCGCGGGCTGCCCGATGAAGGACACCATCACCCAGCGGGTGACCACGGCGGTGTCCGCGGTGTCGAACGTGACGGCCGTGTCGGTCGAGCTCGACGTCATGAACGACGAGCAGCGCCGCGAGCTGCGCAAGACCGTGCGCGGTGACGCCGACGAGCCGGTGATCCCCTTCGCCCAGCCGGGCTCGCTGACACGCGTCTACGCCGTCGCGTCCGGCAAGGGCGGCGTCGGCAAGTCGTCGGTGACGGTCAACCTCGCGGCCGCGATGGCCGACCGCGGCTTGTCGGTCGGCGTGGTCGACGCCGACATCTACGGGCACTCGGTGCCGCGGATGCTCGGCACCGACGACCGGCCCACCAAGGTCGACGACATGATCATGCCGCCGCAGAGCCACGGCGTGAAGGTCATCTCGATCGGCATGTTCACCCCGGGCAACACCCCGGTCGTGTGGCGCGGGCCGATGCTGCACCGCGCGCTGCAGCAGTTCCTCGCCGACGTCTTCTGGGGCGACCTCGACATCCTGCTGCTCGACCTGCCGCCGGGCACCGGCGACATCGCGATCTCCGTCGCGCAGCTGATCCCGAACGCCGAGCTGCTGGTGGTCACCACGCCGCAGCAGGCCGCCTCCGAGGTCGCGGAGCGCGCGGGCGCGATCTCGCTGCAGACCCGCCAGCGCCTGGCCGGGGTCGTCGAGAACATGTCGTGGCTGGACATGCCCGACGGCTCCCGCATGGACCTCTTCGGTTCCGGCGGCGGGCAGACCGTGGCCGACTCGCTGTCGGGCTCGGTCGGCGCCCCGGTGCCGCTGCTCGGCCAGATCCCGATCGACACCCGCCTGCGCGAGGGCGGCGACGCCGGCGTCCCGCTGGTGCTCAGCCAGCCCGAGTCGGCCGCCGGCGCCGCCCTGCGCGCCGTCGCCGAGAAGCTCACCGTCCGGTCCCGCGGCCTCGCGGGCATGTCGCTGAACATCTCGCCCGCCGGCCGCTGATCCGCCGACCGGCCCACATCGTGCCGCCGGTCGCCGAGTCCGCCCGAGAACGAACGGCGCTCTCGCTGCTTCCGTAGCAGCGAGAGCGCCGTTCGTTCGTCGGGGTGGGGCGGGTCGACGGGGTCAGTGGCCGCGGGCGCGGTAGCGGGCGCGCTGGTCCCGCGTGATCTGCCTCCAGCGCCCGCGGCGCTCCGCCGCGAGGCGGGCGTCGGTGCGCGCGGCCGCCCACTCGTCCTCGCGGACGAGCTTCCGGTAGGCCGCGAGCCGGCGGGCCGGGAGCGTCCCGGCGTCACCGGCCGCCGCCACGGCGCAGCCCGGCTCGGTGTCGTGGGCGCAGTCGGCGAACCGGCACCCGCCGGCGAGGTCGACGACGTCGGCGAAGGCGCGGTCGATGCCCTCGGCGGCGTCGCGGACACCGACCGCTCGCAGGCCCGGGGTGTCGACGAGCACCCCGGGCCCGGGCAGCGGCAGCAGCTCGCGGTGCACGGTGGTGTGCCGGCCCTTGCCGTCGACGTCGCGGACCGTGGCGGTCGCCATCGCCTCCTCCCCGAGCAGGGCGTTCGCCAGCGTCGACTTCCCCGCACCCGAGGGGCCCACGAGCACGGCGGTCCCGCGCGCGGCCGCGGCGACCTCGTCGACCCCGTCGCCGGAGACCGCGCTCACGGGCACGACGTCGACGCCGGGCGCGGCGTCGGCGAGGTCGGAGAGGGCAGCCACGAGCGAGGACCCGTCGTCCTGGTCGATCTTGGTGAGCACGACGACGGGTGTCGCCCCGCTCTCCCAGGCCAGGGCGACCAGGCGCTCCACCCGGCCGGGGCGCACGCCGGCCGCGAGGGGGGCGGCGACGAGCACGGTGTCGACGTTGGCCGCGAGGACCTGGGCCTCGGAGCGCCCGGACGCCGCGGACCGGGTCAGCGCCGTGCGCCGGGGCAGGACGGCGGCGACGGCGGATCCGTCGACGAGGACCCAGTCGCCGACCGCGCACGGCACGCGGGGTGCCGCGTGGACGCGGCCGCGGCCGGTGAGGACGTCGACGCGGCCGCGGTCGACGCGGGCGACGCGGCCGGGCACGGCTCCGGCCGGGGCGTCAGCGGTGAGAGCGAGCTGCTCCCAGGTGCTGTCCCAGCCGTAGGTGGGCAGGACGGATGCGTGCGGGAGTGCGGAGAACACTGCGGGGTACGACCCTCCGAGCAGGACGCCGTGGCCGCAATGCTGCGCGGCGAGGCGTCACCGTGTGGTGGCGTGACGGCGCCTGTCATGGCGCCCGGTCCGGGCGGCCATGGCGTCCACTCCTCGAGGTCGTGTCCGGGGACGCTCGCCCCGGTCCGCACCAGCGTGCCCGCTCCTCCTTGGGCGCGCCAGAGCGTTTCCCGTGACCCTCAGGCCACCTGCAGTGAGCGGCGGGAGAGGCCCCACATGGTGCCGTCGATGGTCGTCGTCACCGGCCCCTCGGGGTCGGTGGCCGCGCCGAGGGTCACGAACAGCGGCACGAAGTGCTCCGCGGTCGGGTGGGCGTAGGGCATGCCCGGCGCGTCGCGGAAGCGGTGCAGGGTCTCGAGGTCGCCGTGGTCGAGGGCCTCGGCGGCCCAGGCGTCGAAGTCGCCGGTCCAGCCCGGGGTCTCCTGCCCGGCGAGCATCGACCGCGAGAGGAACGGCAGGCCGTGGGTCATGAACCCCGAGCCGATGACCAGCACGCCCTCACCGCGCAGCTCGCGCAGGCGGGCGCCGACGGCCAGGAGCCGCCCGGGGTCCTCGGTGGGCAGACTCATCTGCAGGACGGGCACGTCGCCGAGCGGGTACATGACCTTGAGCGGCACCCACGCCCCGTGGTCGAGCCCGCGGCCTGAGGTGTGCACCGGCTGACCGTCGGGCAGCGCGGCGGCGACCCGCGCGGCCAGCGCGGACGCGTCGGGCGTCGCGTAGCTCATCCGGTAGAAGCGCTCGGCGAACCCGCCGAAGTCGTAGACCAGCGGCGTCCCGGCCTCGGGGCTCGAGAGCGTGAGCGGCGCGGACTCCCAGTGCGCGGAGACGATGAGGATCGCGCGCGGGGTCGGGAGGCGGTCGGCCCACTCCCCCAGCCGCGTCATCCACTCGGCGTCGTCGAACAGCGGCGGCGCCCCGTGGCTGACGTACAGCGCCGGCAGCGGCCCGTCCTGCGGCGTCCAGGGCGTGCGTCGGGCCGCGCGCTCGCGGGCACCCGGCTCGTAGGCGTCGAACGCCGCTCCCGGGTGGGCGGTGGCGAACGGGTCCATGGCGACTCCCCTGGGATGTCCAGTTGATCCTTCAACCGCCGACGCTACCTGCCCGGAGTTGAAGCATCAAGTAATGTGGGTCCCATGGACGAGACGCGCTGGCTGGACGACGACGAGCAGCGGGCGTGGCGCCGGACGGCGGCGGTGATGACCCTGCTGCCGGCCGCGCTCGACGCGCAGCTGCAGCGCGACGCCGGGCTGACGCAGTTCTCGTACCTGACGCTGGCGATGCTCTCCGAGACCCCGGGCCGGACCCTCCCGATGAGCGCGCTCGCCGCGACCGTCAACTCCTCGCTCTCGCGGCTGTCGCACGTCGTGGCCCGGCTCGAGGCGCAGGGCTGGGTGAGCCGCGAGCCGTCGCCCGAGAGCGGGCGCGTGACCGTCGCCCGGCTGACCGACGCGGGGCTGGAGAAGGTGCGGCAGACCGCACCCGGGCACGCCGCCGAGGTCCGCCGGCTCATCTTCGACGCCCTCGACGGCGAGGGCGTCGAGTCCCTCGCCTGCGTGACGGCCGCGATCCTCGGGCGCCTCGACCCGTCCGGCAAGCTGCGCGCCAACCCGCTCAGGCGCGGGGGGCCGGACCAGGAGTGCGATCCACCCGCCACGGCGTGATCTCGGCGGGGACGCCCTTGCCGCGGCGGTGCCGGTGCGGCCGGGCGGTCACGTGCGCGTCCGTCAGGTGCTCGCGCGTCGTGCTCGACACGCACACCTCGCCCGCGCCGGCGGCGTCCGTGATGCGGGCGGCGATGTTGACGTCGCGGCCGTAGTAGTCGCCACCGAGCTGCTGGGGCGCGCCGACGTGGACGCCGGCGCGCAGGTGCAGGCGGTGCCCGTCGACCTCCAGCCGCTCGACCGCGTCGCGGGCGGCGAGGGCGACCTCGACGGCGTCGTCGGCCGTCGGGAACACGGCCATCAGGCCGTCGCCGAGACGCTTGACCACGCGACCGCGGCGGCGCACCAGCGGCTCCACCTCGGCCCCGACCCGCCGCAGGGCGTGCACCGCGACATCGTCGCCGACCTCGAGCGTCCAGTCCGAGAAGCCGGCGAGGTCGGTGAACAGCACCGCGACGAGCTCGTCGCTGGGCCGCTCCTCCACCCCGGCGTGCGCCTGCCACACCTGCAGCGCCGTGAGCCCGACCTCCCGCAGCACGCTGGGTCGCGTCGCGGCGAGCGGGGCGAGCTGGGCGGCGAGGCGACCGACGGCGTCGTCGCCCGTGGAGAGCGGGTCACCGTAGGTGGCGTCGCCGGGCAGGCGCGAGCGTGCCCACTCGAGCGCGGCGAGCAGCCGCGGGTCGCTGTCGAGCCGGTCGGCGGCTCCGCGCACCCGCCGGCGGACCGGCTCACTGGGGCGGACGAACACGCTGACCGACGCTAACAGCGACTCCGGCGTGCTCCCGCACCCTGCGGGGCGTCCGTGAGGAGGCCCACGGACCGAGATCAGCTCGGGATCAGATCGGGCTCAGGTCGCGTCCGGGTCCACCGGCGCGATCTCCCCCGGCCCCAGCGGACGGACCGGTGCCGGGGCGCGCCGCACCTCGGGGGCGGGTGCCGGGGCCGGGGACGCGACCGCCGGCGGCGTGCCGGGCGCGGCGGCGCCGCTCCACGTGCCGTCGTCCGGCGGCGGGGTGAACAGGTGCTGGCGGACCGCGCGGCGCGGGTCGAGGTCGCGCACCGAGCGCAGGTCGTCGAGCGGCTTGCGCAGCTCGTCGAACTCGGGGCCGAGCTCCTGACGCAGCTGGTCGCGCGCGCCGGTGGCGTAGTCACGGACGGTCCGCACGGTGTTGGCCACCCACGCGGCCGCCGCCGGCAGGCGCTCGGGCCCCAGCACGAACAGGCCCACGAGCGCGAGGACGAGCAGCTCGGGCCAGCCGATGTTGTCGAACACCCCGCCCTCCTAGAGCGTGACCTGCAGCGTCAGGGGCCGGCCCTGGCGCACGACGCCGAGGGTGACCGTCGAGCCGGGCGGGTGCTCCCGCACGGCCACGACGAGCTCGTCGGCCGACGCGATCGGGCGGTCGTCGACGCGCAGGACGACGTCGCCCTCGAGGAGGCCGGCCCGCGACGCGGGCCCACCCTGGCGCACGTTGAGCACCTGCGCGCCGTCGGAGGTCCCGTCCGTGACCGACTTCGCGTTCACCCCGAGGTCGCTGTGGGTGTACCCGCCGGTCCGGATGATCGACTCGGCGATGACGCGGACGTCGTCGATGGGGATGGCGAAGCCGAGACCGATCGAGCCGCCCTCGCCGCCGCCGAGCGTGCGGATCGCGGTGTTGATGCCCACGACGGCGCCGGAGGTGTCGACCAGCGCGCCGCCGGAGTTGCCGGGGTTGATCGCCGCGTCGGTCTGGATGGCGTCGATCACGGGGTTGGCGTCGTTGGTCTCGGCGTCGAGGCGCACGGGGCGGTCGAGCGAGCTGACGATGCCCTCGGTGACCGTGCCGGCGAGTCCGAGCGGCGACCCGATGGCGATGACGCCGTCGCCGACGCGCAGGTCCGACGAGCGGCCGAGCTGCGCGACGACCGGGTTCGCGATGTCGACCTTGACCACGGCCACGTCGGTCTGCGGGTCGCGCCCGACGACGCGGGCCGGCGCCCGGAGGCCCGACGCGAAGACGGCCTCGAGGGAGGCGCGCGGGTCGGTGGCGGCGAGCTCGACGACGTGATTGTTGGTGACGATGTAGCCGTTCGGGTCGAGCACGACGCCCGACCCGGTGCCGCCGCTGGTGCCCGCCTGCAGCTCCAGGGACACGACGGCGGGCGTCACCCGGCCCGCGATGTCGGCGACCGATCCCGGCGGCCGCTCGTGGCCGGCCGACACGGGGCTGAGCGTGGCGCCGGGGTCGACGAGGCTGTCGGCGCTGCCGGCCACGGCCCACCCGACGACGCCGCCGACGCCGCCGAGGAGCAGCGCGACCACGGCGAGCAGGGCCAGCGCCGTCGGCTGCACGCGCCGGCCGAGGACGAGCTCGCGGGCCGAGAGCCGCGGCCCGGTGGGCGGCGTCGCCGTCGCGCCGCGGCTCTCACCGAGCGCGGGGCCACCCAGGACGGCGCCGGCGCCCGGGTCGCGCCACGGATCGGCCGACGCGGCCTCGTCGCCCTCCCAGAAGTCGCCGCGGCGGTCGTCGGGGCGCTCGGCCGGGCGGTCCGGGCGCTGCAGCGACGTGCCACCGGCGCCGGCCGTCCCCTCGGGGCGGCCGAACGCGGCGACGAGCGCGGGCGCGGGCGCGTCGCCCCGCGGCGACGAGCGCGGGATCTCGGCGCGCTGGTCGCCGAACCCGCCGGCGACGCCCTGCGGGCGGCCGAAGACGGCGGCGAGCTCGCGCTCCCCGGGCTGGTGGCCGTTCCCGTGACCATTGCCGTGCCCGTTGGTCTGCCCGTTGGTCTGCCCGTTGGTCTGCCCGTTGGTCTGCCCGTTGGTCTGGCCGTTGGCGTGACCGTTGGCCGGCGCGGACACGTGACCGTTGCCCTGGCCGTGGGGCTGCCCCGAGATCGGGGCGTCGTGGCCCTGCGGAGCCGACGACGCGTCGGGCTCCGGGTGCTGGGGCCGCCCGTGCGGCTCGGTGGGTCCGCTCATCGCCCCACCACCGTAGAGCCTCGCCCCGCGGCCCGCGTCGACACCGTCACAGCGTGCGACCGCAGCGGTGAAGGTCCGGTCAGGCTCAGGGCGCGCCGGGGCCCCGGAGGCCGGGCTCGGGTGTCGCCTCGCGCAGCGAGAGGTCGGCGGCGGCCACCGCGGGCAGCGTGCGCGCGACGACCGGCACGGCGCTGCCGGGCGGGGCTGTGGGCGCCGTGGGCGCGGGCGTGCCGGCGGCGACCACCGGGCCGGTGAGCGCGGCGAGCACCGCGGGGCCGACGACGACCCCGGAGCTCAGGGCCACGGGCACACCGAGCGTGCGGCGCCGGCCGCGTCGCCGACCGCGGGGCTCCTCGGCCGGGGCGACGATCTCGCCGCCGGGGCCCGCGGCGAGGCCGGCGGGCAGGCCGGGCAGGGGCGCGGCGTCGGGGATCGAGCAGAGGGTGGCGTAGAGCGAGCTCGGCATCGCCGGGCCGGCCGCGCCGCGCACCCGCCGCCGGGCCTGCCGCTGGGCGGCGACCTCGGCGGCGCAGGACAGGCAGTGGTCGACGTGGGCGGCCGCGCGCTGGGCGGGGCCGGGCGGCAGCTCGCCGTCGACGAAGGCGACGACCGCGTCGAGCGCGAGGTGGCCGGCGTCGGTGCGCCAGGACCACCGGCCGGAGCCGCTGCCGATCACGACGGGCTCCCGAGGGGGACGGCGTGCACCCGCTCGGCGGCACGGGCCTCGAGCGCGGCGCGCAGGGCCTGACGCCCGCGGTGGATGCGGCTTCGCACGGTCCCCAGTTTGACACCGAGCGTCGCCGCGATCTCCTCGTAGGACAGGCCCTCCACGTCACAGAGGACGACGGCGGCCCGGAACTCGGGGGCGAGGGCGTCGAGCGCGGCCTGCAGATCCGGGTCGAGGTGGGCGTCCGACCAGACCTGCTCGGGGTCCGGCCCGCCGCCGGGCAGGCGGTCGGTGTCCTCGGGCAGGCCCTCCATCCGCAGGCGGGCGCGGCGGCGCACCATGTCGAGGAAGAGGTTCGTGGTGATGCGGTGCAGCCAGCCCTCGAAGGTGCCGGGCTTGTAGCCGGCGAGCGACCGGAACACGCGGATGAACGTCTCCTGCGTGAGGTCCTCGGCGTCGTGGGCGTCGCCGGTGAGCCGGAAGGCCAGGCGGTAGACGCGGTCGGCGTGCTGGCGCACGACGTCGTCCCACGTCGGGGGCACCCACTCGGTGTCCTCGCCGAGACCCTGCGGGGCGACCTCGGCGGTCGTCGCGTCGGGGCGGTCGAGGACCGCGGTCGGGGCGGGGCGGTCGGGCATCGGGGTCCGGGCTCCTCGGCTCGTCCGGCGGCGCCGGTCGGGGTGCCGGCGACGTGACACCACACTGGCGCGCCGTGATGTCACGACGGTGAGGTCGTGCTGAGAGCGCGCTGAGTTTCGGTCGGCGGGGCCGTTCACCCCCGTGGTGGTGGTCACGCCCCCGACCGTGTGCGCGGCGTGTCGGCGCGGCACGCCGCCACCGGCCCGATCCCGATCTAGCCTGCACGGATGGTGGCGGGACGCCCGGGTGGGCGGGGCGGGGGCGTGCGCGGGGCGCACCGCCCGTTGCGGGCCGTCCGCCCGGCGGCCGCCGGCCCCGAGACCGGCCCGCCGGCCGCCCCCGACGACCAGACCGGGGAGCGGGGCCGGACCCGCCTGGCCGACAAGGCCGCGGCCTTCCTCGTCGAGGACGAGCTGCTGACGCGACTGCGCGAGCGCTCGGCCGAGCAGGGCGTCGTCGCCGTCGCCCCGGCCACGGCCGCGGCGCTGACGTTCCTGGCGGCGTCCACGCGGGCGCGGGCCGTGGTCGAGATCGGCACCGGGCTGGGCCTCGGCACCATCGCGCTGCTGCGCGGGATGCCCGTCGACGGGCTCCTGACCAGCATCGACCCCGACGGGGGCCGGCAGGCCGAGGCGCGGCTCGCGTGCGCCGAGGCGGGCTTCGCGGCCGGGCGCGTGCGCCTCATCACCGGCACCTCGCGGCAGGTGCTGCCCAAGCTCTCCGACGCCGGCTACGACCTCGTCGTCGTCGACGGCGCCACCACCGAGTTCCCCCGCGACCTCGCGGCCGCGCTGCGGCTCCTGCGCCCGGGCGGGGTCGTCGTCGTGGACGACGTGCTGTGGTCCGGGCGCATCGCCGACCCGGTGCGCCGCGAGGCGCTGACCGGCGCGCTGCGGGAGACCGTCCGCGCCGTGCGCGAGGACGAGCGCCTCGTGCCGCTGCTGCTGCCGATCGCCGAGGGGCTGCTCTGCGCCGCCCGGCGCTGACGTTCAGGCCCGGCCGCGGCAGAACGCCACGAGCGTCCGCGCGGCGAAGCCGGTGGCGCCCTTGGCGACCTCCTCGTGCGGGCTGTCGCAGCGGGCCGGCCCGGCGATGTCGAGGTGGATCCACGGCCGTGACGCGGTGAAGCGCCGCAGGAACAGCGCCGCGGCGATCCCGCCGGGGCCGCCCGGGATCTGGCGGACGTCGGCGATGGCGGAGTCGACGTCGGGGTCGAGGTCCGCCGACAGCGGCATCGGCCACCACGACTCGCCGGTGGCCGCGCCGGCGTCGACGAGCGCGGTGCGCAGCGCGGGGTCGCTGGCGAATACGCCGCCGGTGCGCACGCCGAGCGCGACCTTCATCGCGCCGGTGAGCGTGGCGACGTCGACGAGGACGTCGGGTGCGAGCTCGTCGAGGGCGTAGGCGATCGCGTCGGCGAGGACCATCCGGCCCTCGGCGTCGGTGTTGGTGACCTCGGTGGTGGTGCCGCCGCGGTGCCGCACGACGTCGCCGGGCCGGTAGGCCGAGCCCGACACGTGGTTCTCGGCCAGCGGCACGAGGCCGGTGACCCGCACGGGCACGTGCGACCGGGCCAGCGACCGCAGCGCCGCCACGACGGCCGCGCCGCCGGAGCAGTCGGTGCGCATGTCCGCCATGCCCGCGTTCGGCTTGATCGAGATGCCGCCGGTGTCGAACGTGATGCCCTTGCCGACGAGGACGACGTGCTCCCCCGTCGCGTCCGGCGGCGACCACGTGAGCTCCAGCAGCCGCGGCGGGCGCGACGACCCGCCACCGACGGCGAGCACGCCGCCGAAGCCCTGCGCCGCCAGCCACTGCTCGTCGCGGACGACGACGTCGAGGCCCGCGGCGTCGGCGACGAGCTCGGTGGCGGTCGCGGCGAACCAGGCCGGGGACTTCGTGCCCGACGGGGTGTCGGCGAGGTCGCGCGCCCGGGCGGTGGCGGTGGCCAGCTCGACGGCGTCGTTGACGGCGTCGAAGTGCTCGGCGGGGACGTCGAGGTGCACGGTCAGCGGCGGGCGGGACGCGTGCCGCACGAGGAACCGGTGCGACCCGAGCACGATCCCGACGGCCAGCGCGGCCCACGAGCCGGCGTCACCGGGGGCGTCCTCGGGCCGCTCCGCGCGCAGGTGCGCGACGCGCGGCGCGTCCTTGCCGTCGGCCCCGACCGCCGCGGGCGGGGCGTCGCGCACCGCCCGCACCGCGGCCGCGCCCGCGGCACGCCAGTCCTTCGCGTCGCCGTCGCCGACCTCGACGAGCCACTGCCCGGGCGCCGACCCGGGCAGCGCGACCACCGCGCCGGCGGTCGGCCGCCAGCCCGGGGGCGCACCGGCGACGGTCTCGTCGGTGCCGGTGTCGGTGTCGGTGTCGGTCTCGTCCCCCTCGGGACGCTCGTCGCGTCGCCGCCAGCACACGGTGGCGACCGGGTCCGGTGCCGGCGCGGGCGTGAGCGTCGCGAGGGGTGTGGGCAACGCCGGGTCGGCGAACGCCGACTGCTCGGCGTCGCCGGGCCCGGCGGAGGTCGCGGTGCTCAGCCGACCACGCCCTGCAGGGCCTCCCGCAGGTCGCCCGCCTCGTCCGCCGTCATCTCGACGACGAGGCGCCCCCCACCCTCGAGCGGCACGCGCATCACGATGCCGCGCCCCTCCTTGGTGACCTCGAGGGGACCGTCACCGGTCCGGGGCTTCATGGCCGCCATAGCGTGCTCCCTCCGCGAGCTGCGTCGTCCCCGTCCCCCGATCGCCCGAGCGGGGCGGCCGGGGAGCGAGCGCCGTGTGACTGGCGACGATTCTTCACCATCCGCGCGACCGGCACGACACCGAGGCGATCATCCGGGCGTGTCCTCCCCGGTCAGGCGGTGCCGCGACCCCTCGGCGCCCCCGCCGCGCCCACCGCGCGGAAGCACCCGGCGACGTGGTCGTCGACCATCCCGGTGGCCTGCATCAGGGCGTAGCACGTGGTCGGGCCGACGAAGCGGAAGCCGCGGGCGCGCAGCGCCTTCGCCATCGCCGTCGACTCCGGCGTGGTCGCCGGGACCTCGTCGAAGCCGGCGGGCGGCGCCTCCCGCGGCGGCGGGGCGAACGACCACAGCAGCGTTTCGAGGTCCTCGCCGCGCTCGGCGAGGCCCAGGACGGCCCGGGCGTTGGCGATCGTGGCGTCGATCTTGGCGCGGTTGCGGACGATGCCGGCGTCGGCCAGCAGGCGCGCGACGTCGTCGTCGCCGAAGCGGGCGACGGCCTCCGGGTCGAACCCGGCGAACGCGGCCCGGAACGCGGGGCGCTTGCGCAGCACGATCAGCCACGACAGCCCGGACTGGAACGCCTCGAGGCTGATCCGCTCGAACAGCGCGTCGCGGCCGCGCAGCTCGCGGCCCCACTCGGTGTCGTGGTACTCGGCGAGCAGGCCGTCCCCGGCGCCCCAGGGGCAGCGCCCGACGCCGTCGGCGCCGACGACCGCGACCGGCACCGCCTCCGTCACCGCTCGGCGTCCCGGTCGGCGTCCCGGTCGGCGTCCCGCTCGCAGCGGCGGGCGAGGGCGTCGAGCGAGCGCTGCAGGCCCCAGGCGAACGCGGGCCGGACCAGGGGCCAGCCGAGCGCGCCGAGGGCACCCAGCGGCAGGTCGAGCTGCTCGCTCCACACGAACGTCGACGCCTCGCGGCCGTCGTCGCCGCGGCGGGCGAGGACGCTGAAGACGCCGCTGCCCCGCACGACGCGCCCGGTGTGCCGCACGGTCGCGCGGTGCGGCGGGTCCCAGCCGACGATCTCCATCGTGTCGGTGACCCCGAGGGGCCCGACGCCGGTGGTGGCCGCCAGCTCGGACCCGACGCTCGTGCCGTCGCCGCGGGTGACCCGCACCTCGGTGCCGAGCATCCACTCGCCCTGGGACTCCCAGTCGGTGACCTCGCGCCACACCGTCTCGACCGGCGCGTCGACGTCGACCGACAAGGTGATCTCGCGGCGGGCCATGGGCCTCCCTCTCAGCTGCGCCGTGCGTCGGCGGTGGGGTCGGTACGGACGGTCGGGTCGGTGGGCGCGGGGTCGACCGGGTCGGCGACCTCGGCGGCACGGGCGTGACCGTTGGTGTGCGCCGGGGCGTCCGCGCCGTCCATGGCGTCGACCCGCGCGCGCAGGGCGTCGACCTCGGCGGCGAGGCGCTCCAGCGCCCAGTCGACCTCACTGCACTTGTAACCGCGCAGGGCCTGCTGGAACCGCAGATCGCGCACGTCGCCGCCCGTGAGGTCGCGCGCGGGCAGGCGCGTGGGCGTCGCGCCGGGCGGCATGGGGGCCAGCTCTTCCGAGCGGCCGAACACGAAGGCCACGAGCAGGTAGACCGCGGCGGCCACGAGGCCGACCACGATGACGTACACCAGCGCGCTGCCCATGGGGTCCGATCGTAGGTGGCACCCCCGACGACGAGCGTCAGCTCCCGGGGGCCCGGAGCGTCGCCAGGGGCGGGCGGTCGGCGGTCGCGACCGGCTGCTCGTCGGGCAGCCAGTCGCCGTCGACGGGGACGAACTGCGTCAGCGGGTCGGACCCCGGGTGGCCGGGCACGCACCGGCGCAGGACGGCGTCGAGCACCTCGGCGGCGGTGGCGCCCAGGGCGCGCAGGCTGCGGTGGCGGTGCTTGCGCACGCCGAGGTCGACCTGGGCGATCGCGTCGAGGCCGCGTTCGCGGTGGGTGTCGAGCAGCAGCCCGATCTCCACCCCGTAGCCCGCGGCGAACGGCAGCGACTCGAGCAGCTCGCGGGTGGCCGCGTACTCACCGCCGAGGGGCTGGACGACGCCGGCGAGCTCGGGGCGCAGCGCCGCGAGCGCGGGCCGGGCCGTCAGCTCGGTGACCCGGCCGCCGCCGGTGAGCGCGGCGTCGTGGTCGGAGATCCGGAGCGGCCGGTGGTAGAAGCCCTTGACCAGCGCGACGCCGTCGACGGTCAGCAGCGGCCCGAGCAGGTGGGTGACGAAGTCGGGGCCGAGGTCGACGAGGTCGGAGTCGAGGAACACGACGAGGTCGCCGGTCGTGGCCGCGAGCGAGCGCCACAGCACCTCGCCCTTGCCCGGGCGCACGGGGACGTCGGGGAGCACGGCGTCGCGGGGCACCACCCGTGCGCCGGCGGCACGGGCCCGCGCGGCGGTGTCGTCGGTGGAGCCGGAGTCGACGACGACGAGCTCGTCGACGAGCGTCCCCAGCAGCGGGCGCGCGGCGGCCACGACCCCGCCGACCGTGGCCTCCTCGTCGAGCGCCGGCAGCACGACCGACACGGTGCGGCCGCGCTTGGCGGCGGTCAGCTCGGCGGCGGTCCAGTCCGGGTGGGCCCAGGTCCGCCGCGCGAACCAGTCCTCGGTCCCACGTCTCACGACACAGTCCTCACGCCAGGGCCCGGACGGTGCGGGCGGGCGGGACGTCGCCGCGGATGGCCGAGACCATGTCGACGACCCGGCGGGTGGCGGCGACCTCGTGGGCGCGGAACATCCGCGCCCCCGCCCAGGCCGCCACCGCCGTCGCGGCGAGGGTGCCCTCGAGGCGTTCGGTGACCTCGGTGGTGCCGAGCGTCTCGCCGACGAAGTCCTTGTTCGACAGCGCCATGAGCACCGGGCGCCCGAGCGCGACCAGCTCGTCGAGGCGGCGCAGCAGCTCGAGGCCGTGGAAGGTGTTCTTGCCGAAGTCGTGGGTCGGGTCGACCAGGATCCGCGACGGGTCGACGCCCGCCTTCTCGTGCGCCTGCGCCTGGCGGGTCACCTCCGCGACCACGTCGGCGACGACGTCGGTGTAGCGGACGCGGTGGGGGCGGGTGCGGGGGACGGCGCCGCCGGTGTGCGAGCAGACGATGCCGACGCCGAACTCCGCGGCGACCTCGCCGAGCTGGGGGTCGACGCCCGCCCAGGTGTCGTTGATGAGGTCGGCGCCGGCTGCGCAGACCTCGCGGGCGACCTCGGCCCGCCAGGTGTCGACGCTGATCGCGACGCCGGGGTGCCGGGCCCGGACGGCCTCGACGGTCGGCAGGACGCGGCGCAGCTCCTCGGCGACGTCCACGCCGGGGCCCGGCCCGGCCTTCACCCCGCCCACGTCGACGACGTCGGCACCCTCGGCGACGGCGCGGTCGACCGCGTCCAGGGCCGCGGACGGGTCCCAGGCGGCGCCGCGGTCGTAGAACGAGTCGGGGGTGCGGTTGACGATCGCCATCACCGCGATGCGCCCGTCGGTGGGCAGGAGAGGCCGGTGGCTCGACATCACCTCGATCCTGACACGGCCGAGGGGGCGGGGCCCGGCGCGAGCGCGTCCAGGGCGTCGGCGACGGTGGTGGTGCGCACCACGCCGGCCAGGCCGCGGTCCGAGACGAACCCGGTGCCGCGCAGGCTCTCGAGCCAGGCGAACAGCGGGTCGTAGTGGCCGTCCGGGTCGAGCACGACGACCGGCTTGTCGTGCATCCGGAGATAGCGGGACGTCCACGCCTCGAACAGCTCCTCGAGCGTCCCGAGCCCGCCGGCCAGCGCCAGCACCGCGTCGCTGCGGGCGTCCATCTCGCCCTTGCGCGTGCGCATGTCGCCGACGACGACGAGCTCGTCGCTCTGCTCGTCGGCGACCTCGTGGGCGACGAGCGCCTCGGGGATGACGCCGACGGTGCGGGCGCCGCCCTCGCGGGCCGCGCGGGCGACCGCGCCCATCATCGACACCCGCCCGCCGCCGGAGACGAGGCTCCAGCCGCGGGCCGCGATCGCCGTCCCGACGTCGGACGCCAGCGCGAGGTAGGGCTCGGGCACGGGCCCGGACGCGCAGAAGACGCAGACCCTCACCGAGCCGCTCACCGGGCCGCTCACGACCCCACGGCCTCCCGGAACCCCTCCTCGACGATGGTCACGACCTCGTCGATGTCGTCGGTGAGGTGCACGAGGTCGACGTCGCGGGCGCTGATCGTCCCGGCGTCGACGGCCGGGCCGGCCAGCCACTCCAGCAGCCCGCCCCAGTAGTCGCGGCCCAGCAGCACCACGGGGAACCGCGTGACCTTCCCCGTCTGCACGAGCACGAGCGCCTCGAACAGCTCGTCGAGCGTCCCGAAGCCGCCCGGGAGGCAGACGAACGCCTGCGCGTACTTCACGAACATCGTCTTGCGGGCGAAGAAGTAGCGGAAGCCGACGCCGAGGTCGACCCACGGGTTGAGCCCCTGCTCGAACGGCAGCTCGATGCCCAGACCGACCGAGAGCCCGCCGGCCTCCGACGCCCCCCGGTTCGCGGCCTCCATCGCGCCCGGGCCGCCGCCGGTGATCACCGCGTAGCCGGCCCGGGCCAGCGCTCCGCCGAGCTCGACGCCGCGGGCGTACTCGGGGTGCTCGGGCGGGGTGCGCGCCGAGCCGAACACGGTGACCGCGCGCGGGATCTCGGCGAGCACACTGAAGCCCTCGACGAACTCGGCCTGGATGCGCTGGATGCGCCACGCGTCGGAGTGCACCCAGTCGGCCGGGCCGCGCGAGTCGAGCAGGCGCTGGTCGGTCGTGGAGCTCAGGCGACCCGGATCGCGGTGCTCCGGGCGACGGCGGTCGATCGTGGTGGGGCGCGGCGCGGTGGCGTCGGTGCCCGCCGGGTCGTCGTGGAGCATGCCGCCGAGCCTAGGGACCGCCCACGAACGGGGCGGGGCGGCGGGGCCAACGGTTTGGGGAGCCGCGGAGCGTGGCACGCCGGTGGTTGAAAGGCCAACATCTTCTCGAGGAGGCGTTCCCCGTGGCGACGGTCACCCCCAAGGTCGCGATCATCTACTACAGCTCGACCGGCACGGTCCACGCGCTGGCGCAGGAGTACGCCAAGGGCCTGGAGAGCGCGGGCGCCGAGGTGCGCCTGCGCAAGGTGCACGAGCTCGCGCCGCCCGAGGCCATCGCGGCCAACGAGGCCTGGCAGGCCCATGCGGCGGCGACGGAGGACGTCCCCGAGGCGACGGCGGACGACGTGCTGTGGGCCGACGCCGTCGTGTTCGGCACCCCGACGCGCTACGGCAACGTGGCCGCGCAGCTCAAGCAGTTCATCGACACGCTCGGCCCGCAGTGGGCGCAGGGCCAGCTCGCCGACAAGGTGTACTCGGGCTTCACCTCGACCTCGACCGCCCACGGCGGCCAGGAGTCGACGCTGCTCGCGCTCTACAACACCGTCCACCACTTCGGCGGCGTGATCGTGACGCCGGGCTACACCGACCCGATCCAGTTCACCACCGGCAACCCCTACGGCCCGTCGCACGTCGACGGCCAGGGCGCGAACCCGATCTCCGAGGACACGCGCCACGCCACGCAGTACGCGGGCCAGCGCGTCGCGACGGTCACCCGCCAGCTCGTCGCGGGCCGCAGCGAGGCCGCCGCGATCTGAGCCGCGGGCCGACACCCCGCGGACGCTCAGGCGCGGGTCAGGTACGTGCGCAGGACGTCGCAGGCGGCCGTGACGGCCGCGACGGGCACCGACTCCTCGCGGGTGTGCGCGAGGTTCGGGTCGCCCGGGCCGAAGTTCAGCGCCGGGATGCCCAGCGCGGCGAAGCGGGCCACGTCGGTCCAGCCGTACTTGGCGACCGGGACCGTGCCGGTGGCGGTGACGAAGTCGACCGCCGCCGGCGCGGCCAGCCCCGGCAGGGCACCGGGGGCGGCGTCGGTCTCGGTGAGGTCGAAGCCGTCGAGGACGCCCGCCACGTGGGCGCGGGCGTCGTCGAGCGACCGGTCCGGGGCGAAGCGGAAGTTGACCGTCACCTCGCACACGTCGGGCACGACGTTGCCGGCGACGCCCCCGGCGATCCGGACCGCCTGCAGGCCCTCGCGGTAGCGGCAGCCGTCGATGTCGACCTCGCGGGCGGAGTGGGCGGCCAGCCGCGCCAGCACCGGCGCCGCGGCGTGGATCGCGTTCTCCCCCAGCCACGACCGCGCCGAATGGGCTCGCCGCCCGGTCGTGCGCACGACCACCCGCAGCGTGCCCTGGCACCCCGCCTCGACCTGCCCGGACGTCGGCTCGCCGAGCAGCGCGAGGTCGGCGTCGAGCCAGTCGCGGTGCTCGCGCTCGAGGCGCCCCAGCCCGTTGCGCGCGGACTCGACCTCCTCGCAGTCGTAGAGCACGAGCGTGACGTCGTGGGCCGGCTCGACGAGCGTCGCGGCCAGGTGGGTCATGACGGCGACGCCGGACTTCATGTCGCTCGTGCCGCAGCCGTACAGCGTGCCGCCGTCCCGGTGCGACGGGACGTTGTCCGCGATGGGCACGGTGTCGAGGTGCCCGGCGAGCAGCACCCGGCGCGGGCGCCCGAGCCGGGTCCGGGCCATCAGCGCGTCGCCGGAGCGCAGCAGCTCGAGGTGCGGGGCCTGGCTCGCCAGGGCGGTCTGCACCGCGTCGGCGAGGGCCGCCTCGTCGCCCGAGACGCTCGGCACGTCGACCAGCGCCGCGGTCAGCGACACGGGGTCGGCGTGCAGGTCCAGGACGACGGGCGGCGCGGTCACGGCCCCGAGGCTAACGGGGTGATCGGTCTGCTCCACCGGGTCGTCCCAGCACGACGACGGCGGTGACCAGCAGCGCGACGGCCAGCACCGGCACCGACCACCGGGCCGGCCCGAGCAGCAGCACCGCCACGACGGCCCCGGCGACGAGCGCGACGAGCTGGCGCAGCGCCGCCACCCGCCCCGGCGGCCCGCCCGTCACCGCGGCGGCGATGCCGCCGGTGAGCGTCCCGGTGAGGTAGGTCGTCGACTCCCCGAGCCGCAGCGCCGTGCTGCTCTGCCCGCCCATCGCGAGCGCCGCGCCCGCCAGCAGCACCGTCGTGGGGACGGACGGGACCAGCCACGCCGCCGCCAGGACCACCAGCACGGCGAGCTCCACGAGCAGCGGGCGGGCGATCGCCGAGGGTCGCCGGCGCCACAGCAGCGACCACACCCCGACACCCGCGGCGAACCCGGCCACGGCCACCAGCGGTGGCCACAGCACCGTCCCCCCGCCCCGCCCGAGCGCCGCGCCGAGCGTCACGAGGTTGCCCGTGACGACGCCCGCGAACGGGCCGCCGAGGCTCGTCACAGCCCACAGGTCCACGACGCCCGCGAGGGCGGCGAGCAGCGTCGACGCCGTCGCCGCCCGGCCGGGCGCGCGCCCGGACGCGGAGGCGGTCACGCCCGCTAGCCTGGCGGACGATGACCACTCGCGCGCACCCGTCCCGTGCCCTCGGCGTCGGCCTGGCCACCGTCACCGACGACGGCACCGTCCTCGACGTCTGGTACCCGCTGCCCGAGCTCTCGGACGCGGCGGACGACATGGCCGAGGAGCCCGGCGTCGTGGTGGTGCCGGCCGGCGAGCTCGAGCCCTCGCTGGTCGACGCGCTGGGCCCCGACCACGACCGCGGGGTCGAGGTCGTCGCCGTGCGGACGGTCGCCGACCTCACCGGACCGCCCGCGTCGGCCTACGACGTCTACCTGCGGCTGCACCTGCTCTCGCACCGCCTCGTGGCGCCCCACGGGGTCGACCTGACCGGCATCTTCGGCCACCTCGCCAACGTCGTGTGGACCAACCACGGGCCCTGCCCGGTGCCGGGGTTCGAGCGGGTCCGGGCCCGGCTGCGCGGCCGCGGGCCGGTCACCGTCTACGCCGTGGACAAGTTCCCCCGCATGGTCGACTACGTCATCCCGACCGGCGTGCGCATCGGCGACGCCGACCGCGTCCGCCTCGGTGCGCACCTCGCCGAGGGCACGACGGTGATGCACGAGGGCTTCGTCAACTTCAACGCCGGCACCCTGGGCGCCTCGATGGTCGAGGGCCGCATCTCCGGCGGCGTCGTCGTCGGCGACGGCTCCGACGTGGGCGGCGGCGCGTCGATCATGGGGACGCTCTCGGGCGGCGGCAAGGAGGTCATCGCCATCGGCGAGCGCTGCCTGCTGGGCGCCAACGCCGGCGTCGGCATCTCCCTCGGCGACGACTGCGTCGTCGAGGCCGGCCTCTACGTCACCGCCGGCACCCGCGTGACGCTGGAGGACGGCGGCGTGGTCAAGGCCGTCGAGCTGTCCGGGCGCTCCGGGCTGCTCTTCCGCCGTGACTCGACCACCGGCGCCGTCCACGCCCTGCCGCGCACGGAGAACGCCGAGGTCGAGCTGAACGCGGCGCTGCACGCCAACTGACCGGGCCGTCGCACCGGCCACACCGCGACGTCCGGGCAGTGATCGGACTCGTACGCTGGACACCGTGGACGTCGAGGTCACGCGGCTGCCGGGGATCGGCACCAAGCAGGAGTTCACGACGACGGCGGGGAGGCGGATCGGTGTGCTGACCCATCGCGACGGTCACCGCGAGCTGCTGGTCTCCGGGCGGGAGGACCCCGACGCGTGCACCGCGTCGGTGGGGCTCACCGACGCCGAGGGCCAGGCGCTGGGCACGCTGCTGGGCGCCCCGAACCTCGTCGCGCAGCTCCAGGACCAGCAGCGCGAGGTCGAGGGCATCACCACCGCGCAGTTCCCGGTCGGCGCCGGCTCGCCCTACGACGGGCGCACCCTCGGCGACACGGCGATGCGCACCCGCACCAGCACGTCGATCGTCGCCGTCGTGCGCGACCACGTCGTGTCCCCCTCGCCCGGGCCGGACTTCACGTTCCGCGCGGGCGACCTCGTCGTGGTCGTCGGCACCGGCGACGGCCTGGGCCAGGCCGCCGCGATCCTCGAGGGCGGCTGATCGGCTCGTGCACTCCACCGCCCTCTCGTTGATCGAGCTGGGCGCGCTGTTCTTCGGCCTCGGCGTGCTCGGGCGCGTCGCCGGGCGCCTCGGGATCTCGCCGGTGCCGCTCTACCTGCTCGGTGGGCTCGCCTTCGGCGCGGGCGGCTTCCTGCCCCTCGAGGGCATCGAGCCGTTCACCGGGGTGGCCAGCGAGGTCGGGGTGGTGCTGCTGCTCCTGCTGCTCGGCCTCGAGTACTCGGCCTCCGACCTCGTCGGCGGCCTGCGGCGCTCGTGGCTGGCCGGGATCGTCGACATGGTCCTCAACGCCGCCCCGGGCGCGATCACCGCGCTGATCCTGGGCTGGGGCCCGCTCGGGGCGCTGGCGATGGCCGGGGTGACCTGGGTGTCGTCGTCGGGGATCGTCGCCAAGGTCCTCGAGGAGCTGGGCCGCCTCGGCAACCGCGAGACGCCGGCCGTGCTCTCCGTGCTCGTCATGGAGGACCTGGCGATGGCCCTCTACCTGCCGATCACCACCGCCGCGCTCGCCGCGCTGGGCTTCGCCGCCGGCCTGCGCACCGTGGCCATCGCCCTCGGCCTGCTCGTCGTCGTGCTCCTCGTGGCGCTGCGGTTCGGGCGGGTGGTGTCGTCGGTGGTCGAGTCACCCAGCTCCGAGGTGTTCCTGCTGCGCGTGTTCGGCATCGCGCTGCTCGTCGCCGGCGTCGCCTCGTCGCTGCAGGTGTCGGCCGGCGTCGGGGCGTTCCTGCTCGGCATCGCGATCTCGGAGGACACCGCCGAGAACGCCACCCGCGTGCTCGCGCCCCTCCGCGACCTGTTCGCCGCGGTGTTCTTCGTCGTGTTCGGCCTCAACACCGACCCGCGCCAGATCCCCGCGGTGCTGCCGGCGGCGATCGCGCTGGCGGTGGTGTCGACGGCGACGAAGGTCGGGGCGGGGTGGTTCGCCGCGCGCCAGATCGGGGTCGGGCGGCTCGGACGGTGGCGCGCCGGCGCCGCGCTCGTCGCCCGTGGCGAGTTCTCGATCGTCATCGCCGGGCTCGCGCTGACCACGGGGTCGGTCGACCCCGGGCTCGCCCCGCTCGCCACGACGTACGTGCTGCTCATGGCGATCCTCGGGCCGGTGGCGGCCCGGGTGGTCGAGCCGGTGCACGGGGCGATCACGCGCCGGCTGCGCCCCGCGCCCGCCACCTGATCAGAGCAGGCGTTCCCGCAGCTCGTTCTTGCGGATCTTCCCGGACGCCGTCACCGGCATCTCGTCGACGAGGTGCCAGCTCGCCGGCGTCTTGTAGGCCGCCAGACGCTCCCGGCACCAGGCGTGCAGCTCCTCGGGGCGGGGCTCGGCTCCCGTGACCGGCCGCACGAACGCGGCGACCGTCTCCCCCCAGTGCGGGTCGGGCCGCCCGACCACGGCGACCTCGGCGATGCCCGGGTGGGCCTGGAGGATCTCCTCGATCTCGCGGGGGTAGATGTTCTCCCCGCCCCGGATGATCATGTCCTTGATGCGCCCCTCGACGCGCAGCCGGCCCTGCGCGTCCAGCGAGGCGAGGTCCCCGGTGTGGTACCAGCCCGCCACGTCGAGGACGGCGGCCGTGGCCTCGGGCTGGTCGTAGTAGCCCTCCATGACGAGGTAGCCCCGCGCGCACAGCTCCCCCACCTCGCCGACCGGGACGGGCTCGCCCGTCACCGGGTCGGCGATCTTCACGTCGGTGTGCGGCAGCGGCTCGCCGAGCGTGCCGGTGCGGACGTCCTCGGGGTCGTCGGGCGAGGTGGCCGTGATGATCGGGGAGGTCTCGGTGGTGCCGAAGACGATCGACACCCGCCCGCCGAGGCGGCGCTCGACCTCGCGCGCCACCTCCACCGGCACTGGCGAGCCGCCGGCGAACAGGCAGCGCAGCGAGGAGGTGTCCCGCGTCCCGGCGTCGGGGTGGGCGAGCATCGCGACGAGCATCGTCGGCACCCCGCCGGAGATCGTGGCGCGCTCGGCCTCGATCAGCTCGAGCTGGCGGGCGGGGTCGAACGCGGTGAGGTAGACGATCGTCGCGCCGGTCGCCGCCGCGCCGAGCACGCCCATGCCGCAGCCCGCGGTGTGGAACAGCGGCATCGGCCAGACGAGGGTGTCCGCGGGGCCGACGCCCATCCGCTCGAGGGTGAGCCGCGCGTTCTCGAGCAGCCCGTGGTGGCGCAACAGCACGCCCTTGGGGAAGCCCGTCGTGCCCGACGTGTACTGGATCTGCACGCGGTCGTGCGGCCGGACCTCGGGGAGCGGGGTGGCCGGGTCGCCGCCCGCGGTGAACGCCTCGAGCTCGGCGAGGTCGACGACCTCGCGCAGGTCGGGCAGGTCGCCGCGCACCTCCGCGACGATCTCGGTCATCGGGTTGCCGCGGTGGCTCGCGACGTGGAACAGCCCCGCGCTGCGCGACCGGCCGAGCACGTACGCCAGCTCGCCGGCCTGGTAGGCGGGGTTGGCGGTGACGAGGACGAGGCCGGCGAGCGCGGCGCCGTACTCGAGGAGGATCCACTCGAGGGAGTTCGGCGACCACACGGCCACGTGCTCACCGGGACGGAAGCGGCCCAGCAGCGCCCGCGCCACCTCCTCGGACCGGGCGAGCAGCTCGGCGTAGGTCAGCGTGCGCAGGGGGCCCGGCCCGGGCGAGCCCTCGACGACGGCGCGGTGGTCGGGGGCGGCGGCCGCCGCCGCGCGCAGGGCGTCCCCGATCGAGCGCTCCGGCAGCGGCACCGACGTGTCGCCCTCGCGGAAGGAGGCCGCGCCCATCCCGGCGCCCGTGGTCGTCATGCCACCACCGTGCCGGGCGGGGTGACCCGTGTCACCCCGCGGTGTCGGTCTGCGGTGTCAGTCCGCGTAGACGACGTGCCGCGGCCCGAGCCGCAGCACGGCCACGCCCTGCAGGAGCACGCCCGCCGCGATCACTGCGAGGGCGGCCGGGTAGCCGGCGGCGTCGATGAGCACGCCCATGCCGAGCGGGGCGAGGCCGGCGACGATGTACGCCGAGCCGAGCGTCATCGCCGAGACGGACGCGGACGTCGCACCGTCGGGCGTGCGCCAGGCGACGACGGCGAGGCCCAGCGGGAAGCCCGCGCCGACGGCGAGCGACGCCAGCACCACCCACGGCCAGGGCCCCACGACGGGCAGGACGGGGGCGACGAGCGTGCCTCCGACGCCGAGCGCCCCGCACACCACGCAGGCCGCGGCCCACGGCGCCCACGCCCGCCGCCGCTCGGCGAGGGCCGGCACGATCAGTGCCGCGGGGATCTGCACGACGTTCCACACCGACAGCACCAGCGCGGCGGCCTCGGTGGAGAAGCCCTGCGCCTCGTAGAACGGCGCGAGCCACGTCAGCCACGCGTAGAACTGCACCGACGACATCGCCTGGAACAGCACCGCGAGCCGGGCGAAGCGGTTGCGCCAGGGCAGCGGGACGGGCGAGGCCTGCGGGATGTCGTGCAGGCGCCGCGTGACCGGCCACCACACGACCAGCGCCAGCACCGCCGGCAGCGCCCAGGCCGCGAGCGCCCACCACCAGCCGCCCAGGACGTCGGCCAGCGGCAGCGCGGTGAGCGACGCGACCGTCGCCCCGCCCATCATCGACACCGTGTAGAGCCCGGTGGCCGCGCCCGCCCGCTCGGGCAGGTGGTCGCGCACGACGCCGGTGATGGCGACGCCGACGACCCCGATCCCCAGCCCGATCGCCACGCTCCCGCCGACGAGCGCGACGACCGCGGGGACGCCGTGCACGAGCGACCCGGCGGCGATGGCGGTGATGCCGACGGCCGCCGCCCGCTCCCGGTCGATCCGCCGCGCCAGGGCGGGCGCGGCGAACGACCCGGCCCCCATCATCAGCACCACGCCGGCCTGGACCAGCCCCGCCACCCCGGCCGAGATGCCGAGGTCGGCGCGGACCGTCTCGATCAGCGGCGGGTACGCCGACAGCGACGCCCGCAGGTTGACGCCGAGCGCCAGCACCGCGAGCAGCACGACGACCGGGCGCACCGGTCGCTGCGTGTCGGTCACCCCGCGAGGCGCTGCGCGGCCGCGGCGATGCGCTCGTCGGACGCGGTGAGCGCGACGCGCACGTGCGCCCCACCGGCGGGGCCGTAGAACTCGCCGGGCGCGACGAGGATGCCGCGCGCGGCGAGGCGGTCGACCGTCGCGCGGCAGGGCTCGTCGGCGGTGGCCCACAGGTAGAGCCCGGCCTCGGAGTGCTCGACGCGCAGCCCGGCCGCCTCCAGCGCGGGGCGCAGCACGGTGCGGCGGGCGTCGTAGCGCGCGCGGGTGTCGGCGACGTGGACGTCGTCGCGCAGCGCCGCGGTCATGGCCTCCTGCACCGGGCGCGGGACGATCATCCCGGCGTGCTTGCGCACCTGCAGCAGGCCGCCGACCAGCACCGGGTCGCCGAGCACGAGGCCCGCGCGGTAGCCGGCCAGGTTCGAGGTCTTCGACAGGGAGTGCACGGCCAGCAGGCCGGTGACGTCGCCGCCGTGCACGCCGGGATCGAGCACCGACGTGGTCAGGACGCCCGGGCCGGGCAGCGCGAGGTAGCACTCGTCGGCGGCGACGACCGCGCCCGTCGCCCGGGCCTCCGCGACGCGGTCGGTCAGCGCCGCGGCGTCGAGCACCCGGCCCGTCGGGTTGGACGGCGAGTTCAGCCAGAGCAGCCGGGTGCCCGCGGGCAGCGGCTCGTCGTCGCGCACCCGCGCCGGGCGCGCGCCCGCGAGCTGCGCGCCCACCTCGTAGGTGGGGTAGGCGAGGTCGGGGAAGGCGACGACGTCGCCCGGCCCCAGGCCCAGGAGCGTCGGCAACCAGGCGACCAGCTCCTTCGAGCCGATCGTGGGCAGCACCGCGTCCGGGTCGAGACCCTCGCCGGCGCCGCGGCCCGCGCCGTGGCGGCGGGCCAGGGCGTCGACCGCGGCCTGCCGCAGCGCGGGCGTGCCCCACGTCTGCGGGTAGCCCGGCGAGTCCCAGGCGGCGCGCAGGGCCTCGCCCACGGCCTCGGGGACCGGGTCGACGGGCGTGCCCACCGACAGGTCGACCACCCCGTCCGGGTGACCGCGCGCGATCGCGGCGGCCCCGGCGAGGCTGTCCCACGGGAAGTCCGGCAGGGCCGGGAACCGGATCCCGGCCGGACCCGTGGTGGTCACTCCCGTCGTCACTCGCCCTGGGGCGGCAGCTCGGGCACGGGGCCCGCGTCGCGGTCGACCTTGCCGACCTTGGCCGCCCCGCCGGGCGAGCCCAGCTCGTCGAAGAAGTCGACGTTGGCCTGCGTGTAGACCGACCACTGGTCGGGGACGTCGTCCTCGTAGTAGATGGCCTCGACGGGGCAGACCGGCTCGCAGGCCCCGCAGTCGACGCACTCGTCGGGGTGGATGTACATCATCCGCCCGCCCTCGTAGATGCAGTCGACAGGGCACTCCTCGATGCACGCCTTGTCGAGCACGTCGACACACGGTTCGGCGATCACGTACGTCACGTCTGCTCCTGCTCCTCACTCACGATGCTCGGGCCTCTCCCCGCGACCCACGCGTGGTGGTGTCACGCGGCCGTCGGGTGACGCCTGCGGCGAGTATTCCGTCCGGCGCCGCGTCACGCCCGTGCGGGGGCGCCCTGATTGCCCAGCTCGGGGATGGCGGCCGTCACACCCTCACGCACGTCCCTGCTCACGCGCCACCCACCGGGCCGCCGCGCGGGCGGCGCGCTTGAGCCCGGAGCGCTCGCTGCGGTAGCTGCCGACCGCGCCCACGACCGGCAGGTTGGCCACGCCGCGCCAGACGCGCCCGCCCTGGGGCCGGCGGTCGAGCTCGGACTGCAGGCCCCACAGCGTCTTGCCCATGCGCCACACCGCGTGCGCCAGCGCGGAGAGCCGGCCGCGCTCCTCGTGCTCCTGCCCGACGGTGCCGCGCAGCTCCCCGGCCTCGCGCTCGACGTCGGCGCCGTGCGGGTCGCCGTGCCGGCTCGGGTCGACGTCGCGGCCGAACAGCACGTTCGCGAGCAGGCGGACCTGCTCGTCGCGCCCGTCCATCCCGTGCTCGCTGGCGATCGCGCACACGACCAGGCCCTGGGCGGCGAGGCCGAGGATGTCCGACACCGGCAGGCGCCGCGCCAGCGCGCCACCGATGCCCGGGATCGACGCGACCACCGAGGTGAAGCGCCCGACGCGCGACACCCACCACTGGTCCCGCTCCTCGGGGCTCATCGACTGCCACCGCGGGGTGCCGGGCAGCTTCGACGTCGCGAGCCGGTCGAGCGCCCGGGCGCGCCCGTGGCGCAGCACGCGCCCGGCGCGGCCGCGACGGGTGGTGGGCGCCGGCTCGGGCTCGCGTCCCGACTGCTCGGAGAGCTCGAGTGCCCGGCGGCGGGCCAGGCGCCCGAGCCGGAACGGGTCGGCGTCGCGCAGGCCGCGCAGGACCGGGCCGGTGGCGGCGACGAAGGGCCGCAGGACGCGGACGACGTGCTCGTCGGGGATGGCGGGCATGGCGGCACGTTTCCCGACCGCCGGGGCCTTCAACCCCGGGCCTGCGTCACCCGGCGGCGCGCCGACGTCCACGACAGCGCCAGGGCCCCGGGCAGCACGCCGCCCGCCAGCAGGACGATCGCCCGCCAGTCCGGCGGCAGGACCCCGCCGCCCGCGGGGCTCCACAGCCCCGCCCCGACGACCGTCAGCGTCCACACCGCGAGCACCACCAGCGGGGCCCGGCTGCCGGGCCGGGCCGCGTCGGCGGCGAGCACGAGCACCGGGGTCGTCACCAGCGCCACGACCGCGGCCAGCGGCAGCGGCACCGCGCCCTCGCCGACCCGCACGGTCAGCCACGCCATCTCGGTCCACGCCAGGAGAAGCGCGTCCAGCGCCAGCACCCCGACGGCGACGACGCCCACCACCGCGCGCCGGGAGGGGCCGGAGCGAGGGTCACCCTCGCTGCTCTCCGCGGCGCGAGGGACGCCCTCGCTCCCCCCGGGGGAGCTCACGCCGGGGCGAGCAGGTCGTCGGCGGCGGCCCGGGGGCCGCGCAGGTGCACGAAGCACTCGACGCCGAGCACGGGCTGGGCGAGGCCGTTCGACAGCGCGTAGACCGGGGGCTCGGCGCCGTCGTCGTACACGGCGATCTGGGTGGCGTGCGCGCGCAGCGCGGCCAGCTTGGCGACGCGCGCCCCGCCGAGCGGCAGACGCGTCGTGATCGTCGCGTCCGGAACGGTCGGCAGGTCGTCCACCGGCGGCACCGGCAGGCCGAGCCACGAGCGGCGGCGCAGCACCGCGAGTGCCGCGTCCACCTCGTCGCGCGGTGCGGCCGTCGCGGCGACGGTGATCGCCGACGCGTCGGGGTCGACCTCGGCGACGGCGGCCATCGTGATCTCGTGGGCGCGCACGTGGTCCGGGTGGCCGTAGCCGCCGGCGTGGTCGTAGCTCACCACCACGCGCGGCCCGACGTCGCGCACCACGTCCACCAGGGCCTTCACCTGCGCGTCGAACGCGTCGGGCGCCGCGAAGGCGTCCGGGGAGATCGCGTCCGGAGCGGCCGCCAGGATGCCCTCGCCGACGCGGACCATCCCGGAGTCGTGCCATCGGCCGACCCTGCCGAGCCAGCGGTGGTCGGTGACGCCCAGCGCCGCGCAGGCCCGGGCCAGCTCGCCCTCGCGGTACTCGCCCAGCGCGTCACCGGCGAGGTGGCGCAGCCCGGGCGGGATCACCTCGCCCGCCTCGCCGCGGTTGCACGTCACGAGCGTCACCGGCGTCCCGGCCTGTGCGGCCCGCGCCATCAGCCCGCCACACGTGATCGTCTCGTCGTCGGGGTGGGCGTGGACGAGCAGCAGCGGACCGGGACTCACGAACCGGTGACGGTAGGCGCTCCGCTCCCCCGGCGCCGCCACCGGGTCGGACGGGTGGCCTAGTCGGCCCGGACCAGGTGCGGCGGCTCCGCGAAGTGGCACGCCGCCGGGTGGTCGGTGGACGGGCGCACCTCGAGCGCCGGCGGGTCCTCCGCGCAGATCGTCGCGGCCTTCGGGCAGCGCGTGCGGAACCGGCAGCCCGACGGCGGGTCCGCGGGGCTCGGCACGTCGCCCTCCAGCCGGATCGCCTCGCGCCGCCCGCGCAGCGACGGGTCGGGCACCGGCACCGACGACAGCAGCGCCTGCGTGTACGGGTGCGCCGCCCGCGTGTAGATCTCGTCGGCGGTGCCGGTCTCGACGATCGAGCCGAGGTACATCACCGCGACGCGGTCGCAGAGGTGGCGCACGACGCCGAGGTCGTGGGCGATGAACAGGTACGCCAGCCCGAACTCGCGCTGCAGATCCGAGAGCAGGTTGAGCACCTGCGCCTGGATCGAGACGTCGAGCGCCGACACCGGCTCGTCGCACACGATGACCTTGGGCCGCAGCGCCAGCGCCCGCGCGATGCCGATGCGCTGGCGCTGCCCGCCGGAGAACTGGTGCGGGTAGCGGCGGATGTGCTCGGGGTTGAGCCCGACCACCTCGAGCAGCTCCTGCACCCGTCGGCGGCGGTCGCCCTTCGGGGCCACCTCGGGGTGGATGTCGAAGGGCTCACCGACGATGTCGCCGACCGTCTTGCGCGGGTTCAGCGACGTGTACGGGTCCTGCAGCACGATCTGCATGTCGCGGCGCCACGCCGTGAGCGCCGACCCGCGCTTGGCGAACAGGTCCTCGCCCTCGAACGTCGCCGTGCCGCTCGTCGGCGGCGTCAGGCGCATGAGGACCTGCGCCAGCGTCGACTTGCCGCAGCCGGACTCGCCGACCACGCCCAGCGTCTCGCCGGGGTAGAGGTCGAGCGAGACGCCGTCGACGGCCCGGACGTGGCCGATCGTGCGGCGGAAGAGGACTCCGCGGGTGACCGGGAAGTGCTTGACGAGGTCGCGGACGGACAGCACGGGCTGGGTCATCGCCCCACCACCTCCTGGGTCTCCGGCCGGTCCGGACCCTGCGCCACGAACCGCTCGGCGAAGTGGCAGGCGGCCTGGTGTCCGTTCCCGAGCGCCCGCAGCGGTGGCACCTCGTCCGTGCAGACGTCCTGCGCGTACGCGCAGCGCGGGTGGAACGGGCAGCCGTTCGGGATCGCGGACAGGCTCGGCGGCAGCCCGGGGATCGGCCGCAGCGCGGCGCCCGCCACGTCGTCCACCCGCGGCACCGAGTCCATGAGCCCGCGGGTGTAGGGATGCCCGGGGCGGGCGTAGAGCGTCGCGGCGTCCGCGTGCTCGACGATGCGCCCCGCGTACATCACGGCGATCCGGTCGGCGACCTCGGCGACCACGCCGAGGTCGTGGGTGATGAGGATCAGACCCATCCCCCGCTCGCGGCGCAGCTCGTCGAGCAGCTCCATGATCTGCGCCTGCACGGTGACGTCGAGCGCGGTCGTCGGCTCGTCGGCGATGAGCAGCTCCGGGTCGAGGGCGAGCGACATCGCGATCATCGCCCGCTGCCGCATGCCGCCGGAGAACTGGTGCGGGTACTCCCGCACGCGCTGTGTCGCGTTCGGGATCCGCACCATGTCCAGCATCTCCGCGGCGCGCTTCATCGCGTCCCGCCGCGACATCCCGCGGCGGAAACGGAACTGCTCGGCGATCTGGAAGCCCACCGAGTAGACGGGGTTCAGCGCCGACAGCGCGTCCTGGAAGATCATCGCCATCGACTCGCCACGCAGGAGGCGCCGTCGCTCCTCGTCGGCACCGAGGAGCTCCTCGCCGCGGAAGCGCACCGCGCCGCCGGTGACCCGCCCGGGTGGGGTGTCGAGGATGCCCATGATCGTCTGGGCGGTGACGCTCTTGCCGGAGCCGGACTCGCCCAGCACCGCGAGCGTCTCGCCGGCGTCGACGTGGTAGCTCACGCCGTTGAGCACGGACGCGGTGTCGCGGCCACGGCCGAACTCGACGCGGAGGTCGTCGACCTCGAGCAGGTGCTCTCCCGGTCCCGTCATCGACGTCACCGTCCTCTCGGGTCGAAGGCGTCGCGGACGGCGTCGCCGAGCATGACGAACGCCAGCACCGCGACGACGAGGAAGGCGGCCGGGAAGAACAGCGACTGCGGGATGTCGGCCACGCGCTCCTGCGCTTCGGAGATCATCACGCCCCAGGACACGACGGGATCGCGCAGGCCGATCCCGAGGAAGGACAGGGCGGCCTCGGCGCCGATGAACACCCCGAACTGGATGGTCGCGAAGACGAGCACCGGCGCCAGCGTGTTGGGCAGGATGTGCCGCGTCACGATCCGCCAGGGTCCCGCGCCCAGCGCGCGGGCCGCCTTGACGTAGTCCTGCTGGGTCGCCTCCAGCGCGGCCGCCCGCATGATGCGCATGGCCAGGGGCCAGGACAGCACGACGATCGTGAGCACGACCTGGGTGACGATGCGGACCTCGCCGACGATCTGCCCGGGCCGGTTGAACGTCGTGAGGATCACGATGCCGCCGAGGATGAACGGCAGCCCTGCGAAGATCTCCGCGATCCGGGAGATGAGGCCGTCGGACCATCCGCTGCGGAACCCGGCGACGAGCCCGGCGATCGCGCCGACCACGACCGTGCCGAGGCTCGCCAGCAGCCCGACGGTGAGGGTCGGCGCGGCGCCGTGGATCGCGCGCGCGTAGATGTCGCGCCCCTGCAGGTCGCGCCCGAAGATCGCGTCCGGCGAGGGGTCGGCGCCGGAGAGCGAGAGGTCGGCGGCGCGCGGGTCCACCGAGGTGAACAACGACGGGAACAACGCCATCAGGAGCAGGACGACGATGAGCGCGGACGAGACCCAGAACAGCGGGCGCCGGCGCAGCTGGGCCCAGCCGTCGGCCCACAGGCCACCGACGGCCTCGACGCCCTCGACCTCCTCGGGCTCGGCGGCCCCGGCGGCCCGGACGGCCGGTGCGGCGTCAGTCATAGCGGATCCTCGGGTCGAGCACGGCGTAGAGCAGGTCGACGATCAGGTTCGCCAGCAGGAAGACGATGACGAGCAGGGCGACGATGCCCACCACGGTGGCGGTGTCCTGCTGCTGGATGCCCCGGAACACCAGCCCGCCGATACCGCGGATGTTGAACACGCCCTCGGTGAGGATGGCCCCGCCCATGAGTGCACCGATGTCGTAGCCGAGGAACGTCACCACCGGGATGAGCGAGTTCCGCAGCATGTGCACCCCGACGACCCGGCGCCGCGGAAGTCCTTTGGCCACCGCGGTGCGCACGAAGTCGGCGCGCTTGTTCTCGACGAGGCTCGTGCGCGTCAGCCGCGCGATGTAGGCCATCGAGAGGCTGCCGAGCACGAGTCCCGGGATGAAGAGCTGGCCGATCGTCGGGTTGTTGGGCACCGAGGGCCGGATCCAGCCGAGTTCGACCCCGAGCACCTGGCGCAGCACGAGGCCGGTGACGAACACCGGCAGGGCGATGAGCACGAGCGTCGAGACCAGGACGAGGTTGTCGACGAACCCGCGGCCCCGCAGCCCGGTGAGGACGCCGGCCGCGATGCCGATCACGGCCTCGATGGCCACGGCGACGAGGGCGAGCTTGATGGTGATCGGGTAGGCGTTCGCGATCAGCGTGGACACCTCGGTACCCGAGAACGTCTGCCCGAAGTCACCGGTGAGCAGCGACCCGAGGTACTTGAGGTACTGCACGATCAGCGGGTCGTCGAGGTTGTAGCGCTGGGTCATCTCGGCGACGTAGGACGCCGAGCAGGCGCGCTGCCCGCACTTCCCCGCGAACGGGTCGTCCGACAGTCCCCAGACGAGGAAGTAGACGATGAAGGTCGTCCCCAGGAACACGGGGACCAGCTGCAGCAGGCGCCGCAGCGTGTAGCGGCCCACGGTCCTCCCTTCGGCCGGACACCGGCCCGGGTGACCGCGCCTCGCTGCGCGGTCCCGGGCCGGCGGTGGTGATCGGGCCGGGAGTTCAGCCCTGCGGGTTGAGCGCGTAGGTCGAGGTGACCTGGCGGTTGAGCGGGTTGTGCTCGGCGCTGGCCACCCGGGAGCTGTTGCCGTAGATCACCGGGCGGCTCCACAGCGGGATGTTCGGCATATCGGCGAGCACGAGGCGCTCGGCCGCCGCGTAGCCCTGGTCAGCCGCCTGGACGGTCGGCGCCTGGTCGGCCGCCGAGAGCGCGGCGTCGACGGCCGGGTTGGAGTACCCGTAGTCGTTCGACGAGGCCCCCGTGCGGTAGAGCTGGGTCAGGAAGGTCTCGATGTCGGGGTAGTCGCCCTGCCACCCGTTGCGGAACAGGCCGGTGAAGCCCTGGGAGTTGGCCAGCCGGCGTTGCTCCTGGAACGACGGGACCGGGGTGTAGCGGGCATCGATGCCGAGGGTCTGGCGGATGCTGTTGGCCACGGCCTGCATGTAGGGGTCGTGACCACCGTCGGAGTTGGCGGTCAGCGTCAGCGGGCCCTGGAACCCGCCCGCCTGCGCGAGCAGCTGGCGTGCGCGGTCCGGGTTGTAGGTGCAGAGCTCACCGCACTGGCCGGGCACGAAGCCCTGGGCGGCGGCCGTCGCGTAGCCCGACGCCGGGGTGTAGACGCCACCGAAGATCTGGTCGACGATCGTCCGGCGGTCGATGGCCATGGAGATCGCCTGGCGCACCAGCGGATTGGCGAACCGCGGGTCGTAGAGCGGGAAGCCGAGCGAGTCGGTGACGAGCCCTTCCTTCTGGTGGGCCCCCGCCCCCAGGTCCTGCCGCCAGCGTCCGCCGCCGAGAGCGGCCGACGGGATGGCCCGGACGTGGTCGAGGTTGCCGGAGATGACGTCGTCGTACGCGGTCTGCAGCTCGGAGTAGACGCGGAACTGGATGCGCTGGACCTGCGCCTTGTCCTGGCCCGCGTACTGGTCGTTGCGCACCAGCGTCAGGCTCTGGTTCGGGGTCCGGCTGTCGAACCGGAACTCGCCGTTGCCGATCGGCCGGTCCTCCCAGGCCTGGCGGTTCTGGAAGAACGCCTGGGGCATCGGGTAGTAGGCCGAGTAGCCCAGCGTGAGCGGGAAGATCGTGAAGGGTGCCTTCAGCGTGACCGTGAAGGTCTGGGGGTCGACCACCCGCAGGCCGCGCATCGTCGGCGCGGTCGGCGCCTCGGTCGAGACCTCGTCGTAGCCGTCGATCTTCTCCATGAACGACTGCGCCTGGGCGGCGTTCGGGCCGGACGCGGTCCAGTTCCAGGAATCGACGAAGCTCTGGGCGGTCACCGGCGTGCCGTCGTGGAACGTCCAGCCCGGCTTGATCCTGATGGTGAAGGTCTTGTTGTCCGTCGTCGTGATCGAGTCGGCGACCTCGTTGGACGGCCGACCGGTGTTCACGTCGTACTTCACGAGGCCGGCGAACAGGGCGTCGATCACGTCGCCGCCGTTCTGCTCCGTCGTGTTCCCCGGGATGAGCGGGTTCTCCGGCTCGCCCCACTCGGAGCTGATGGTCGACGCGTTCTGGTCGTCGCCCCCACCTCCGCCGCACGCGGTGGCGACCAGCGCCACGGCGAGCACCCCGGCCACCAGGGTGACCAACCGACGCAACGACAACGTTCCTCCTCGTGGTGGCGGGAAGGCCGGAACCGCTCGCGCGGGGCAATCGTGTCGTCACCGCGCGTCACTCGGCCGGGAGGAACCTAAGGGTTTCCCTAGAGAGGGGCAAGAGTTCCGAGAACGTTCACGGCATCCGTCACAGAAACGTCAGTTGATGCCGTCGTCCCCGCGCTGGCTCGCCGGGGGCGGGGTCCAGCGGTCGGCGCCGGCGAAGGGGCTCGCGGTGAGCGGCGGCACGACGACGTCGGTGCGGTCCGACGGCCCGACCAGCACCGACGCGGCCTGGAAGAGCGGGATCGTCGGCAGCGAGCCCCACAGCGCGGGCTCGGCGAGGGCGAGGGCGGTGTCGGTGGAGACCGCACCCGAGGACGCGGCGTCCAGCAGCGACTGCAGGGCGGGGTCGCAGAAGCCGGTGGGCGTCAGTGCCTCGGACGCCTGGGGGTCGGTGAGCTCCTCGGTGAGCTCGGCGAGCTCCTCGGCGTCGGGGGCGCTGCCCGCGGTCGTCGGGCCCGGCGCGTCGGTCGACGTCGGCGCGGCACCGGTGGCCGACGCGGCGGGGGCCGCGCTGGTGGGCGCGGACGTGCTCGTGGGCGCGGCCGGGGTGCTGGGCACGGTGGACGTGGCGCCCGGCGTCGGCGGGGTCGCGAGGTCGGCGGCGCTGAGGTCCACGCCCGGGTCGGGGACCGTCCGGCCCGACGTCGACGGCGCGCGCCCGCCCGGGCAGCCGACCACCGACGCGAGGTCGGCGATCGGGTCCGCGCCGATCGGGAGGGCCTCGAGGGCGATGTCGGCGACCGCGAGGTCCGACGCCGAGTTGGGCGTCGGCGGGACGGTGGTCGTCGTGGTGGACGTGCTGCTGGCGCCGACCGGGAGCGGGGTGGTCGGGGTGGGGCTCGCGCCCGGGGTGGTCGGCGTGAGGGTCGGGGCCGGGGTCGCGGGGGTCACCGGGGTCGCCGGCGTCGTGGTCGACGCCGGGCCGCGGCCGGGCAGGAAGCCTGCGTCGCCGCCGTCGGCCACCACCACCGAGGCGATGCCCGCCGTGCGCAGCTGCGTGCCGAGGGTGCCGAGCATCCGGCCGTACGGCGCGACCTGCGGCGGGGCGGCCAGGCGCAGGACCAGCGGCTGGCCCGCGCGCTGCCAGATGCCGTCCGCGCCGCGCGTGTAGCCGGCCTCGGTGAGCAGCCCGGCCGCCTCGGCGAGGTCGCGGCGCGCGGCCGGGGAGTCCGGCGTCAGCGTCGCCCGGTAGCCGGGCTCCGACGGCGCCCGCGCGAAGGCGTCGGCCGGCAGGTCGGCGCTCGGCCCGCCGTCGGCGCCCACCGTGCGCAGGGCGTCGCGGTCGAGCGCGGCGGCCACGGCCCGCCGGACGCGCAGGTCGGCCAGCGGGCCGTCGTCGCTGCGCAGGGCGAGCTGGACGAGGGCGGGCTCGGGCAGCGTCCGGACGGTCAGGCCCGGCCCGGCGGCGGCCAGCGCGGCGAGGTCGGCCCCGGTCGCGCGGAACTGGGTGGCCTGGACGTCACCGGAGCGCACGCGGTCGATGAGCGAGCCCGCCTCGGCGGCCTGGAAGACGACCTCGTCGGGCACGCCGGGCGTGCCCCAGAAGCGGTCGTTGCGGGCGAGGGTGACCTGCCCGCGGATGCGGTCGACGACGCGCACGGAGTAGGGGCCGGCCGACACCGGGATGCTGTCGGTGAGCCCGCCGCCCCACGACCCGGGCGCGTCCTTGAGCAGGTGGGCGGGCAGGAGGTGGTCGAACAGCGTCGGCCACGCCGGGTACGGGCGGTCGAACACGACGTCGACCGCCTTGCCGCCCGCGCGGGAGCGGACGTCGCTGATCGCCCGGTAGCCCGCCGAGCTGATCACCCCGGGCTGGCTGCGCATCTGCTGCCACAGGTAGACGAAGTCCTCGGCGGCCACCGGCGCGTTGTCCGACCAGCTCGCCGCCGGCGCGATCTCGTAGGACACGGTGAACGGGCGGGTCCCGGTCACGCGGGCCGACGTCACGACGGCCGTGTCCAGCCGCGGCTCGCCGTCGGGCCCGGGGCGGAAGGCCGACGGGAGCACGAGGGCGGCCATCGCGCGCGAGACCGGGGTGTCCTCGGCGACGCGGTGGGGGTTGAAGCCGATGCCGAGGTCGTCGACGCCGAGGCGCAGCTCGGTGGGGTCCGGCTCGAGCTGGGGCGTCGGGGCGGGGGCCGGCGTCGGCACCTGGCCCACCACGGGCGGCGGGTCGCCGGAGCACGCCGCCAGGACCGCGAGGACGAGCAGGAGGGCGGGGAGGACTCCGACGGCGCGTCGGGGACCTGTCACAGCCTTCGTCCGGCCCTTCTGCCTCGGGGGACCGCGTCGGTGGACCGGCCGGACGGACCCCGCGGGACCCGCCGCACCGGCGTGGTCATCGTGACACGGAGGGGCCCGTCGGCCCCCGTGGGGTCTGGATCCCGACGGGACCCGGAGGTTAGCCTCACCTCATGGGCAAGGGCGCCAAGAAGGAGAAGGAGCCCCGAGGGGACAAGGCCCCGAAGGTGCCGCTCCACCTCGAGCACTACGCCCACGCCGCGCCCCTCACCGGCGCGAAGAAGATCAAGAAGCAGTGCTGCCGCTCGACCCCGCGCTGCAAGGGCTGCCCGGTGCTGCTGATGCGCGCGGCCCGGCTGGCCGATGCCGGCGTGACGGGCAAGGACCTCAAGAAGGCGCTGAAGAAGGCGCGGGCGGCCTGAGCAGGGCCGCCAGGTCGGGCAGCACCGCGCGGTCGGCGTCCAGCCAGTCGACCCCGTCGAGCTCGTCGTGGTCGACCCAGCGCAGGGCGTCGTGCTCGAGCGCGGTGGGCTCGCCGTCGGTCCGGCAGACGCGGATGCGCAGGACCCGCCCGCCGGGCAGCGCCACCTCCGGCCCCACCCGCTCGCCCACGTCGACGGCGTCGAGCGCGAGCTCCTCGCGCAGCTCGCGCGCCAGGGCCGTCGCCTCGTCCTCGCCCGGTTCGACCCCGCCGCCGGGCAGCTCCCAGCGTCCGGCCGCCGCCGCGGGCCGGGTGCGCCGCGCGGCCAGCACCCGCCCGTCGCGCACCACGGCCGCCCCCACCACGACGTGTCCCATGCGTGTCAGGATGCCGTCATGGCCGAACTCCTGAGCGAGGACGCGATCGCCGAGGCCCTCGAGGGCCTGCCGGGCTGGCAGCGGGAGGACGACGCCACGATCGTCCGCTTCGCCAAGCTGCCGAGCTTCGTCGAGGCGGTGCGCGCCGTCGACGCGGTCGCCGAGCTGGCCGAGGAGAACGACCACCACCCGGACATGGACATCCGCTACAACAGCCTGAAGTTCAAGCTGTCCACCCACTCCGAGGGTGGCCTCACCGCCAAGGACACCGACCTCGCCGCGAAGATCTCGGCCGTGCTCGACGCCCGCGGCGCCTCCTGATCGAGGCACCCGGGCGGCTCTGGACCGCGCCCTTCGTCGCGGTCCTCGTCGCGACGGTCCTCGCCTTCGGCGGCTACGCGCTGCTCCTGCCGGCGGTGCCGGTCCACGCCGCGGCCGGGGGGGCGAGCCCCGGCGCCGCGGGCGCCACGACGGGCGTGTTCATGGCGGCCACCGTCGCCACCCAGCTGGCCGTGCCCGCGGTGCTGCGCCGCGTCGGGCCGCGGACCGCGCTGATCGCCGGGGTGCTCGCCCTGGGCGCCCCGGCCGCGCTGCTCGCGGCGACGGCCGCGCTGCCCGCGCTGTTCGCGGTGGCGGTCGTGCGCGGGATCGGGTTCGGCCTGGTCACGGTGACCGGGGCGGCCCTCGTCGCCGACCTCGCCCCGCCGGCGCGCCGCGGGCGGGCGGTCGGCGTCTACGGGCTCGCGCTCGGGCTCCCGCAGCTCGCCCTGCTCAGTGGCGGCGTCTGGGCCTACGCGGCGCTCGGCCCGGCGACGGTCATGCTGGCCGGCGCGGTCCTGCCGGTGCTCGCGGCCCTCGCCTGCCTGCGGCTGCCGTCGCGGCCGGCGCCGGACGCGACCGGCGAGCCCGCGGCGGGGCTGCCCCTGCGGGTGGTGACGGGCCCGTGGACGGCGATGGTCGTGTCGGCCGCCGCGGCGGGCGGTGTCATCACCGTGCTGCCGCTGTGGACGCCCGGCGTCGGCTCCCCGACCGGCCTGGCGGGCGGCACCGCCACCGCCGCCGTCGCGCTCGCCGTGCTCACCGCGGGCCAGCTCGCGGGCCGCAGCCTCGCCGGCGAGCTGGCCGACCGGCGCTCCCGCCGCACCCCGGTGCTCACCCTGCTCGGGCTCGCGGCCGTGGCGGTCGGGGCCGGCGCCGTGGCCGCGGGCGCCGGGGTCGAGGGCGCGGTCGTGCTCGCGGGCGCCGCCGTCGTCGGGCTCGGCTTCGGCGCGGTGCAGGCCGACACGCTGCTCGGGCTGTTCGCCCGCGCCGGTCCGGCCCGCTCGGGCGCCGCCAGCACCTGGTGGAACACCGCCTACGACGCCGGCACCGGGCTCGGCGCCGCGGCGCTCTCGGCGGTGCTGGGCGTCGCCGGCGGGCCGGCCGCGTTCGTCGTCGCCGCCCTCGCGTGCCTGCTCGCCGCGCCGGTCGCGCTGCTCGTCGGGCGCCGCGGGTGAGCTAGCGGCCCAGCCCGACGTCCACGCAGGCCACGACCACGCAGGCGCCGACGCCGATCCCGCCGCCACCACCACCGCCACCACCGCCACCACCGCCGGAGCCGCCCGACCCGCCGGACGAACCCCCCGAGGACCCGCCCGACGAGCCACCGGACGACCCGCCGGAGGACCCGCCGCCGCCCGACGACCCGCCGCCCGACCCGCCGCCGGAGTCGCCGGAGGACCCGCCGGAGGACCCGCCGGACGACCGGCTGCCGGACCCGGACTCCCCCGCTTCCGACCCGCCCCGCCCGGTCGGGGACCCGGCCCGCTCGGTGCCCCCGTCGGCGCCGGTGGGCACGGCGGCGGCCGCCGGCGCCACGTCCGCGGTGGGGACGGGCGTGGCGCCGGGCGCCGGGCCAGCGACCGGGCCG
>NZ_BAABHO010000032.1:63730-72501 GCF_039542135.1 Actinomycetospora chlora | reverse complement strand
AGCAACGACGCGGCCGCCGCGAGCGCCCGGGCCGGCGGGGCGCCCGACGCGGCCGCCGAGCTCCTCGGGCTCGCCCGCGGGCTCGGTGGCGACACCGCCGACTGGCGCGTCGACCTCGCCGACCACCTGCTCGCGGCGGGCGACGCCGCGGGCGCCCGCGCGGTGCTCGACGGGATCGCCGACGCCGACCGCGACGCGCGGGCCGAGCGCCTCCTCGCCCACGTCCACCTGCACACCGACAGCTACGCCGAGGCCGCCGCACACCTGGAGGCGGCCCTGGCCCGCGCCGACGACGCGGCCGTGCGCGCGCACGTCCGCGCCGACCTCGTCTACGCGACGGTGAACCTCGGCCACATCGGCGAGGCCGCCGCACTGGCGGCCGACCTCGCCGCCGACGCGGCGGCGGTCGGCGACGCGGGCCTGCTGGCGGTCGCGGAGGCCACCGGCGCCATGACGCGGTTCCTGGCCGGCGGCGGGCTCGACCGCGACGCGGTGGACCGCGCGCTCGCGGGCGAGGACCCGGCCGCGTCCGGCCCGGTGATGACACGGCCGACCCTCATCGCGGGGCTGCTGCTGTCCTGGACCGGCGAGCTCGACCGCGCCCGCGACGCGCTGCTCGCCGTGCGGCGCCGCGCGCTCGCGACCGGTGCCGAGGCCGACCTGCTCTTCCCGGCCTTCCACCACGTGATCCTCGAGTGCTGGCGCGGCGACCTGGCCGCGGCCGAGGACCTCGCCCGCGACACCGCCGAGCGCGCCGAGCAGCTGGGCGGGACGGTCGCGGCGGCGATCGCGGCGTCGGTGTCGGCCACGGCGGCCTCCTACGCGGGCCGCCTCGACGAGGCCCGCGAGGGCGCCCGCCGGGCCGTCGTGCTGCTCGCCGACGGCAGCGCGGTCGCGGCGACGGTCTGGCCCTTGATCACGCTCGGGTTCACCGAGCTCTCCGCCGGGGACGCGGCGGCGGCGGCCGAGGTGCTGGGGCCGATGGCGGAGGCGACCCGGGCGATGGGCTACGGCGAGCCCCTGGCCGCCCCGTTCGTGCCGGACGCGGTCGAGGCGCTCGTCGGCGCGGGGCGGGTCGACGAGGCCCGCCCGCTCGTCGACGACCTCCAGCGCGCCGGCCGCGCCCTCGACCGGCCCTGGGCGCTCGCCCTCGGCGGGCGCTGCCGCGGCCTGCTGCTCGCCGCCGACGGCGATCTCGACGGCGCGGCCGCCGCCCTGACCGAGGCCCTCGCCGAGCACGACGGCGTCGCCGTCCCCGTCGAGCGGGCGCGTACGCAGCTCGCGCTCGCCGGCGTCGAGGGCCGCCGGTCGCGGCGGCGGGCGGCCAGCGAGCACGCCGAGGCCGCGGCCGGGACCCTCGAGCGGATCGGCGCCGCCGCCTGGGCCGCGCGCGCCCGGACCGAGGCCGGGCGCCTGCACCCCGTGGCCGAGCCCGCCGGCGACGCCCTGACCCCCGCCGAGCACCGGATGGCCCTGCTCGCGGCGGCCGGGCGCACCAACCGGTCGGTGGCCGCGGAGCTCGCGGTCAGCCCGAAGACGGTCGAGGCCACCCTCGCCCGCGCCTACCGCAAGCTCGGTATCCGCTCGCGCGCCGAGCTGGGCGCCGTGATGGCCAGACGTGATGGGGAAACACCCGATGCCGGTGGGCTCGGGCGTTCCTAGCGTCGCGGGGCATGGTCCCCCGCTCGGCCGCCCGGCCCCTCGCCCTCGCCGCCGTCGTGCTGACGGCGATCGCCGTCCTCATGGCCCTCTGGGCCGCCGTCATGGGCGAGGAGGCACCCTTCCTCGGTCCCGTCCTCGCCGCGGGCCACCTCGGCGAGCTCGCCGCCGCCGTCGCGGTCGTCGCGTGCGGCGCCGCGGGCCGGGGCGCCCTGACCGCCGTGGGGCTCGTCGTCACGGCCCTCGGCGAGCTCGGCCTGGCCACCGCGGAGATCACCAACATGTCGGCGCCCGACACCGCGCAGCCGATCTACGCCGTGGCCCCGATCCTCAGCGGGATCGGCATGGTCGTGCTCGGCGCCGCCGTCCTGCGGGCCCGCGTCTGGGAGGGCGCGCTCCGCGCGCTGCCGCTGCTCGTGGGCCTATGGATGCTGGTGGTGACCATCCCGGTGATCGTCGCCACCGGCGGGCCGCCCGCGCTGCTCCCCGCCCTGGCGCTGGCCGTGTGGGACCTGCTCTGGCTCGGCACCGCCCTCGGGGTCCTGGCCACGGTGCGGGCCGCGACGCCGCGGCCCACGACGACCGTCCAGCGCCTCGGCTAGTAGCGCCAGCGCCAGGCGGCGAGGACGTCCTCGGTGTCCTTCTCCGCGGCGAAGGCGGCGTCGGACCGCCGGACCGCGAGGAAGGCCCCGAGGCGCTCCTCACCGAGCAGGCCGGTGAGCCGCCCGTTGGCGAGCAGCGCCGCCTCCTGGTCGGCCTGGGTGGTGGGGAGCTCCTCGACGCCGGCCGCGGCGCGGTCCGCCGCCGTCCAGGTGCCCGGGTCCGACGGGATCGGGTCGGGCGGGACGAGTCCCTCCTCGACGCCGGCCACCCCGCTGGTCAGGATCGCCGACAGCGCGAGGTACGGGTTGGCCGACGCGTCGGACACCTTGAGCTCGACGTTGGCGTGGTCGGTGCCGAGCAGCGACGAGCCCGCGACGTAGCGGACCGGGGCCTCGCGGTTCTCGATGCCCCAGAAGCCGAAGGCGCCCGCGAAGAAACCGGGCCGCAGCCGGGCCGTGGAGCCGACCGAGGGCGCCGTGATCGCGGCGAGGGCGGGCAGGTCGCGCAGCAGGCCGGCGACGTAGCCCGCGCCCGCGGTGCCGGGGCCCTCGACGCCGCCGGCGAGCACGTTCTGCCCGTCGCGCCACAGCGAGGTGTGCGCGTGCCAGCCGTTGCCCGCCAGCTTCAGCGAGGGCAGCGGCGCGAAGCTCACGCGCAGGCCGTGGCGCGCGGCGACGGCGAGCACCGTCTGGCGGGCCAGGAGCTGGTCGTCGGCGGCCCGCACCGGGTCGGTCGCGCCGAGCGAGAGCTCCACCTGGCCCGGCCCGTACTCGGCGTGGAGCTGACCGATCCGCAGCCCGTTGGCCTCGGCGTCACACAGCAGGTCGGTGGTGAAGGCGTCGATCTCGAGCAGGGCGTGCGGGCTGTAGGCCGGCGCCCGGTAGGCCGGCACCACGGCACCGTCGTCGCTGGGCAGCGAGACCGCGAACTCCATCTCGTAGCCCACCAGCGCCGACCAGCCGCGCGCGGCGAGCGCGTCGACGGTCGCGGTGAGCAGCGAGCGCTGGTCCCAGGGCCACGGGCTGCCGTCGACGTCGACGATCGTGCCGGGCGCCCAGGCGAGGCCGGGCTGGCCGGCGAGCGGCGTGAGACGGTCGAGGTCGGGGACGAGGCGCACGTCGCCCGACGGCGTCTCGCGGCCGGGCGCGCCGTACTGGATGCCGTCGTTGGTGTCGAACACCGCGAAGACGGTGCTCACGCCGACGCCGGTCGCGGCGACCTGCGGCAGCGACGCCACCGGCACGGTCCGCGAGCGCGGGATGCCGTTGTTGTCCGCCCACACGACCGTCACGCCGGACACGCCGGCGCCCCGCAGCTCCTCGACGAGCCCGGCCGCCCGCTCCGCCGCGTCGCCCATCGCCGCCACCTCCCACCCGTCGGCATGGTCTCCGCGCAGGCTAGTGGGTGACCCCGGACGCCCCGCCGTGACCGCGGCGCGCGCGGGACCCGGTGCGGGCGCCGGACCACTCGTCGCTCGTGATCGACTCCCGATCGGGTGGTTGCCGCCCCTACCCCGGAACGAGCGGTCGCTCACCACCGATGAGCGGTTCGTGACGGACGCCAAAGCACCGTGTGAACACGAGCGGTCGCGGGCTGCGTCTGACACAGTGGTGGGGCGACGGTCGTGGGACCGGAGCTCGCGGGCCCGGACGCTCGTCCAGGGCCTCGACGGAGGGAGATGACGATGCCCGGCACCCTGACCCGGCCAGAACTCACCGCCTCGGACCGCTGCGATCGCTGCGGAGCAGCGGCCAAGGTGCGCGCCGTACTGCCCTCCGGTGGAGAACTCCTCTTCTGCGGGCACCACGCCCGGGCCCACGAGGCCAAGCTGAAGGAGCTGTCGGTGGACATGCAGGCCGGAGAGAGCGCATGACAGCCGCCTGACCAGCCAGTTCCCCAGCACCACACCAGAGCCGAGATCGAGTCCACGACGGGCGAGGACCCCAGGGTCCTCGCCCGTCGTCGTGTGCGGGGTCCGGCGCCGCGGGCGGGCGGTGATCGCCCCGGGTCCGCCCCGTGATCGCCGGCGCGGCCCGTCCCGGCTCCTCCCCACCGGCGGCGGTGATCGTCCCTCGTCCCGCGCCGCGGCGACGGCGGCCGCGTCGGTGGGACGACAGCGTCGCCCGCGCGCGGCGTCGGGCGCCGTCACCTGTGGTGACGCTGCGGTGAACTCCGTGACGACCCGGTGTCCGGCGGCGACGGCCGCGACACGGTCCGCCGGCCACGCCGTGTGATGTGCACCACACGTGAGCACGCGGGCACACTGCGTGGGTGATCAGCGCCAGGAGCGCAGCGTGGCGATCCGTTCCTCGATCTGCTCGATCGAGGCCATGGGCGTCGCGGGCCCGCCGCAGGACTTCCGCAGGTCCCCGTGGATCGCGCCGTGGGGCTTGCCGGTGCGGTGGTGGTGGGCCGCGACGAGCGCGTTGAGCTCGCGGCGCAGGTCCTTCAGGCGCTCGGCCACGCCGACGTCGCGCCGGAACTCCCGCGCCGGCGCCGGCGCCTCCGTCGTGGCGACCGGGGCCACCGGGGCGGCCGGGCGCTCCTCCTCGCGGTCCAGCTGCTCGGTCTGGCGGCGGCGCAGCAGCGCCCGCACCTGGTCGGGCTCGAGGAGCCCGGGCAGCCCGAGGTAGTCCTGCTCCTCGGCCGTGCCGGCCCCCGCGGCGGTGCCGAACGAGGAGCCGTCGTAGATCAGCTGGTCGAGCTCGGCCTCCGCGGAGAGCGACTCGAACGCCTTCTCCTGCTCGCCGGGCTCGTCCTCCTGGCGGTTGGCGCGCTCGAGGAGGTCGTCCTCCCAGCCCTCCTTCGGCCGGTGCGGCTCGCCGAGGACGTGGTCGCGCTGCACCTCGAGCTCGCTGGCGAGCGTCAGCAGCGACGGCACGCTGGGCAGGAAGACGCTCGCGGTCTCGCCCGGGCGCCGGGAGCGCACGAAACGGCCCACGGCCTGGGCGAAGAACAGCGGCGTCGAGGCGCTCGTGGCGTAGACCCCGACGGCGAGGCGCGGGACGTCGACGCCCTCGGACACCATCCGCACGGCGACCAGCCACCGGTCGGTGGTGCGGGAGAACTCGGCGATGCGCCCGGACGCCTTCGGGTCGTCGGAGAGTACGACCACGGGCTCCTCCCCCGCGATCCGGCGGAGCAGCGTCGCGTAGGCCTTGGCCGTGGTGTGGTCGGTGGCGATGACCAGGCCCCCGGCGTCCGGCACACCCCCGGAGCGCAGCTGGGTCAGCCGGGTGTCGGCGGCCTGCAGCACCGCGGGCATCCACTCGCCCTTGGGGTCGAGCGCGGTCTTCCAGGCGCGGGAGTTGGCCTCGGCGGTGAGCGGCTCGCCGAGACGGGCGGTCATCTCCTCACCGGCGCTGGTCCGCCAGCTCGCCTGGCCGGAGTAGGCGAGGAACACCACCGGGCGGACGACGCCGTCGGCCAGCGCGTCGCTGTAGCCGTAGGAGTGGTCGGCCCGCGAGCGCAGCACGCCGGCGGCGTCGGGCTCGTAGGTGATGAACGGGATGGGGCTGTCGTCCGAGCGGAAGGGCGTCCCGGTGAGGGCCAGGCGCCGGGTGGCGCCCGCGAAGGCCTCGCGCGTCGCCTCCCCCCACGACTTCGCGTCGCCCGCGTGGTGGATCTCGTCGAAGATCACCAGCGTGCGCCGGCCCTCGGTGCGGTTCATGTGCAGCACCGGGTGGGCGGCGACCTGCGCGTACGTCACCGCGACGCCGCGGAAGTCGGTCGAGGTGCGCCCGACGCTGTTGGAGAACTCGGGATCGATCGGTAGGCCGGCCCCGCGGGCGGCCGCGGCCCACTGGTGCTTGAGGTGCTCCGTGGGGCACACGATCGTCACCGTGTCGACCGAACGGTCGCCCAGCAGCTCGGCGGCCACGCGCAGCGCGAACGTGGTCTTGCCGGCACCGGGCGTCGCGACCGCCAGGAAGTCCTTGGGGCGGTCGGTGAGGTAGCGGGTGAGCGCGCGCCGCTGCCACTGCCGCAGCGGTCGGGATCCCGAGGGATCGGCGCTGGTGGTGCTACCGGTCGCGCTGGTCGTCGAACGGCTGGTCAACGGCCCTCCGGGGCGGACGTCGGACGGGGGTCCCGGGTGGGCTGCTACTCCCCGTCGTCGCCGCCGCGCGGCATCTTGTTGAAGATCTCCTTGCACGCCGGGCACACCGGCGAACCGGGCTTCGGCGACCGGGTGACCGGGAACGTCTCGCCGCACAGGGCCACGACCATCGACCCCGTCACGGCCGACTCGGCGACCTTGTTCTTCCGCACGTAGTGGAACATCTTCGGGTCGTCGTCGCCCGTGCGGTCGGTCCCCTGCGGGCGGGTGTCGGGAAGCACGGCGGTCTGGCTCATGCCTCCATGATGCCCCACCGCCCCGACGCCGGACCCGCCCCCGGACCACTTCCGCCAAACCGCACCCACGCCCCCGACCCGCCTGTCACGGTGACGCCACCTGACGTCCGGCGGTGAGGAGCGCGCCCGTGACCCACCCGGCCCACACGCTCGGCCGAGCCCGCCTCGCACCGCCCCCCGTCGCCCGGCGGGAGCGGCCGGGCCGGTCCCCGGCGGTCCTCCGCGAGGAGGTGCCGGCCGAGCCGGGATCGCGCGCCGCCGACGTCCTCGCCTTCGTCGCCGAGCACCGCGCACGCCTGCTGCGCGTCGGCCTGCACCTCGTGGTCGCGGCGCTGCCCCTGCTCGCGATCTCCGCGCACGTGTTCGGGCTCGCCCCGATGAACGTCACGGCCGGGCTGGTCGTCGTGCCGCTGACGCTGGTCGCGCTCGTCCTCGGCGTGTTCTCCCCCGCCGGCGAGGAGCGGCTGGTGCTCGCCGGCGCGACGTGGGGCGTGCTCGCCACGCTGGTCTACGACGCGGTGCGCCTCGACACCGTCTACATGCTCGGCTGGTGGGGCGACTTCATCCCGCGCGTGGGCACGTGGATCGTCGACGTGGACGCCGACCGCTCGGTGCTGGGGGCGGTCGTCGGCTACGTGTGGCGCTACGTCGGCGACGGCGGTGGCATCGGCGTCGCCTTCTTCCTGCTGGTCGCGGCCACCGGGTTGCGGCGGTGGGGCGAGCGGGCGACGGTCATGGCCTCGGTGGTGTTCGCGGTCTTCCCGGTGTGGACCGGCCTGGTCGCCACCGTGGCGCTGGCCCCCCGGGGTCAGCAGCAGATGTTCGCGCTGACGCCCGCCACGGTCGCGCTCTCCTTGCTCGGTCACCTCGTGTTCGGGCTGGTCCTCGGGCTCGGGTGTGCCCGCTGCCGCCGGCTCGAGGAGTACTGGCCGTGGACGCCGCTGCTCGACCTGCGGCGGTCCGGGACCGGTACGCCTCGCACCGGGGTGTGGCCGGCCGCGGTGCCGTCGGCGCCCGACGACGGGTGGGGGCCGCCGGCGCTCGTCGTCCCGCCCGAGACCGCGGCCGAGCGCACCGAGATCCGCGTCGAGCGCCCCCGGCCGCTCGCGCGCGCGACCCGTCGGCGGGCGATCGGCGACGGGTCGGGTCCGATCCCCCTGCCCGAGGGACGGCGGGAGCCGCGCGTCCCGGTGTCGGGCCCGGTGCGCGTCCGGGCCTCCCGGCCCGTCGGCGACCCGCGGTCGGGGGCGCTCACGTCGCGGCCGCCGTCGGGTCCCGTCCCGATCCCGGACCCGCGTTCCGGTCCCGTGCGGCTCCCCGTTCCCCCGGCCACCGGACCGTGGTCGCGGGCCGCTCCGCCCCGGGCCGCGGACCCGTGGCTCGGCGACCGCCGACGCGGTGCGACGAGTTCCGCGAATCCACACCCTGGCGTGCCGGCGCGTGGTTAGCGTCCGCGCCGCGGAGGTCCGGGGAGCGAGCGGGGGCGGGAGCCGATGAGCGGGTCGCAGCGGGGCGCACGGCGCACCGGCACGCGCGCGCCGTCGGCGTCGGAGAGCCCGTGGGCGGCGCTCGACCGGCGGTCCGGTCCCCGGCGGCTCCCCCTCCTGCTGCTCGCCCTCGCGGGCGCCGCGGTCCTCGTCGTCGGCGTCGCGGTGTTCGGCGGCACGCCGGTCGTGTCCCACGGGGGCGTCGTGGCGGTCGCGGACGACGACCGGGGCTCCGGCGACGACGCGGGGTCGGACGGCGACGACGGGTCGGGCTCGGACTCCGGCCGGGAATCCGGTCAGGACTCCGGCGGTGGCTCCGGCGGCGACGCCGACGGGGAGTCCGGCGGGCGGGCCGGCGGGGGCTCGGGCGGCTCGGGGGCCGGTGGCGGCGGCGGTGACGAGGACCCGGCCGCGCGGTGCCGCACGGGCGGCGGTGCCTCGGGTGGCGACGGGGGCGGCGGCTCGGGCTCCGGCGGCTCGGGCGGTGGCGGCTCGGGCGGTGGCGGCTCGGGCTCCGGCGGCGGCTCCGACCGCGCGGGGTCCGGCAGCTCCGGGTCGTCGGCGTCCTCGGGGTCGGGGTCCTCCGGGTCGGGCAGCGGTTCGTCGCAGGGGATCGAGCGCGGGGACGACGACTCGGGCGGGTCCTCCGGCGAGGAGTCCGAGGGTGGG